>DATEPD010000109.1:0-3918 GCA_035273365.1 Nitrospiraceae bacterium
TCGACGCCGACAATGGCAATCTCGCCAAAGTTCGTGGGAATAAAGGTGGCCTGATTGATCAAGAGCGTGATCTTGTGGCGATCGGCGAGTTCGCAATACTGATCGATCGGTACGCCACTATAGTGATCATGGTTGCCCAAGGTGACGAAGACCGGCGCAATGGTCCGCAAGCCGGCGAGAAACCGAAATACGTGCGGCAGTCCCTCCCGCACGTTGAGCAGGTCACCGGTGATAAAGATCCAGTCGGGGTGAAGTTCGCCGATCGCGGCGACGATGAGATCATGCCGTGGCTGATAGCAGTCCAGATGCAAATCGCTCAGATGAACGGCACGCCGGCCGGCCAAGAGGCCATGCACATAGGTGAGTCGTGAAACGTCGTGCGTGGAGAGTCCGACTTCCCAGTGGGGAACAAGGCGGAAGAGCCGATAGAGGGGTTCGCTCAGACAATATCCGATGAAGGAACGGACTTGATCGGGCCAGGACCTTGTGCGTCGCGTCATCCCATCACCCGATTTAGTTCGATGCGATCGGAGGGGGTCACGCGATAGCCGCGCTCAAAGAGGTCGCTCATGCCATGCATCAAGGCCTCCATATTGCGCCTGCGATACCAGCTGTCGAATCGTTCCGTGAGTGCTGCGACCTGCTTCAGCGCCGAATCCCCGTTATGGTACGAGAGTGAGAGGGAGCGGAACAAGTCTTGAATTTCTGCAGGACTGTAGGTTGCATCATCATTCTGGTCGGCGACCAAGGCGAATTCGTAGAAGGTGAGACTGACGGAGAGCAATGCCTGTGTCTTGGCAAGATCATCTCGGGCATCACCCATCCCCCCCGGATAGTTGCGAGGACAATCCCATTCGGGCTGGGATAAAGGAGTGGCATTCCAGCTGATCCCCTGCACGGAGGCGGGAGGTGTCTTTTTTGCCTTATAAAACCATGAGACACAGTCGTTCGCTTGTGCGAAAGCCTGCTTATCCTTGTGGATCTGTCGGCCGATGTGCTGGGTGAATTGTTGAAAGATTTCGTTCTCTCCACCTGAGGAGTTCCCTGGGAACAGTGCATATAGCAGAACGGTGAGGAGCACTCCTACCGCTAACAGGCGGATCTTCGGCCATTGGACCGTCACAGAGCTTAGTAGCATAGGAAAAGTATACCATGCGAGTTGTTTCATCCATGTCAAAATTGACTCGGTGATGAGGGCGATCACATGCGAATGACAATGTGGTCTATTGCACCATGACCTTGCCGTTTTTGACAGCGACCTTGCCGGGCATCGGTGGGCAGATTCGGACAACCCCGGAAGACTTTCAAGTCGAGGAACGACCGCTCTATCTTCCCTGCGGAGAGGGCGAGCATCTCTACGTCAAGATCAGAAAACGCCTGCTCTCGACTCCGGATCTCGTCCTGCGGATGTCTTCGGTCTTGGGGGTGAAAGCGCAAGCGATTGGGGTGGCGGGTCTCAAAGATGCCCGGGCTGTAACGACGCAGATGGTCTCACTTTTAGGTGTCACGCCTGACCGGCTGGACCGACTGAACGTGGACGAGCAGTTATTGTCTGTGGAGGTGCTGGGGCGGCATCGCAATCGCTTGCGCCCTGGGCATCATGCCGGGAATCACTTTCGTTTGGTGATTCGAGATGTCGCGACGCATGCTCGCGAGACAGTGCCTCTTGCGACGGAAATGTTGGTGCGGCGAGGTGTACCAAACTATTTCGGTCCGCAACGGCAAGGGCGGAGCGGACAGAACTACCAGATCGGTGCCGAATTACTAGTGGACCCTGCGCGTCGAAACCGGTTGAGCCGGTCCAAGCGCATGTGGTACCTCAACGCCTATCAATCGCACTTCTTCAATGACATTTTGGCAAGACGGCTGGACCGAATCGATCGTCTCTTGGATGGAGACTGGGCTATGAAAATGGATAATGGCGCCTGTTTCCCGGTCGAGGATGCGACGAAGGAACAGCCACGCGCGGATCGGTTCGAAATCAGTCCCACCGGCATCTTGTTCGGGTCGCGTGCTTCGTGGGCCAGTGGAGAGCCGGGGGAAATCGAACGGGCCGTGGTCGCTGAGAGCGGGGCCACGCCTGAGAGTCTCACCGAAGCCGCGAAGGCCTGCGGATTTCGCGGTGAACGGCGCTCGCTCCGAATTCCCCTTGCCGACTTGGAATGGAATTTGGAGGGCGCAGTGCTGACGCTTTCCTTTTCTCTTCCACCAGGTGCATATGCGACCAGCGTGCTAAGGGAATTGATGAAGAGTGAAGGTTAAGGCTCAGGTTGAGGCCGAGACGGCTGAAACTGGTGGTAGAATCTGTGCAGAGTTTACCGGGTGGGAGCCTAGCGATGATGCAAGACCAAGAAACCGTTTTCCTTCAAGGCCATATCATCGATTCGTTGATCCTGGCGAAGGTGCTGGACACGATTCTGATGATGGGCGGCACATTCGACATTCAAGATATGCAGATCGGCAAGACCCGTGAGGAGTCGTCGCGTGTCAGAATCATCGTGCGGGCCTCGTCCGCGAAGCTGCTGAGTGAGATTGTCCATGCTATCCAACCTCACGGCGCGTCGGTCGAGAGTGAACGGGATTGCCGGCTGATTGCGGCGCCGGCGGACGGCATCTTTCCCGACGAGTTTTATGCGACCACCCATTTGCCGACCCAGGTGCGAGTGCATGACCAGTGGCTGGAGGTGGAAGGGATCGAAATGGATTTGGGAGTCCGCGTGGATCCGATGGGCCTGACTGCCCACACGATCCCAATGGGAGATGTCACGCGAGGCGATCTGATTGTGACCGGTCGCGAGGGCGTGCGGGTCATCCCGCTGCAACGGCCACGCGACCGCGATGTGTTCAGCTTCATGGCATCGCAGGTCTCGTCAGAACGTCCCCACGGACATATTATCGGCGACATCGCCAAGCGCCTCGTGCAATTGCGAGCAGGATTCCGAGAAGGAAAAGCGGGCAGCAAGGTGCTCCTGGCGGGGGGGCCGGCGATTGTGCATGCCGGAGGGCGCGAGGCGCTCACATGGCTTATCGATGAAGAATTTATCCATGTCCTATTCTGCGGGAATGCGCTGCCCGCTCATGATATGGAAGTCGATCTCTACGGCACGTCCCTCGGCTATGGGCATGTGGCAGGGCGAGTCGTACCGCATGGACATGAACACCATCTGCGAACCATCAATCGGATTAGGGCCATCGGCAGCATCGAGGCAGCGGTCAAGTCGGGAGTCGTCAAAACCGGAATAATGGCGGCCTGCGTCAAGCGGGGCGTCCACGTCGTCATGGCCGGCACGATCCGCGATGACGGTCCGTTGCCCGGCGTGATCACGGATTCGATAGAAGCGCAGGCAGCCATGCGTGCGGCAATCCCCGTCATCGGGCTGGCCTTGCTCGTCGCGTCGACGCTGCATGCGGTGGCGACCGGCAATTTGTTGCCTGCCTCAATTCCATCCGTCTGCGTCGATGTCAATCCGGCTGTCCCGACAAAACTCGCGGATCGAGGAAGTTTTCAGGCTGTCGGGCTGGTGATGGATGCCGCGTCGTTTCTGCGCGACCTGGCTCGTGAGTTGGGGTGGAAGTCATGAGTCGCCTGCTCGTCTGCCCGCCGGATTATTTTGCGATCGAATACGAGATTAATCCATGGATGCGCCGTTCGAACGCCGTCAATTCAGACGAGGCTGTCCGCCAGTGGCATGACCTCATGCAGGTGCTTGAGCAAGATGTGGGCGCGGTCCTGGAACGGATGAAGCCGGTGCCGGGACTGCCCGATCTGGTGTTCACCGCGAATGCCGGCGTTGTTGTTGGGCATAAGGCCGTGCCGAGTCGGTTTCGTTATCCGGAGCGGCAGCGAGAAGAAGCCTATTTTGAGGACTGGTTTCGTGGGCAGGGATTTGAAGTTGTTACCCTTGCTTCTGGACACTT
>DATEPD010000110.1:0-3646 GCA_035273365.1 Nitrospiraceae bacterium
CAAAACTCAGCACTCAGAACCCAGCACTCAGCACTCAGCACTCAGAACTCAGAACTCAGAACTCAGAACTTCAATTCCCGCCTGTCTCGCGGGGCTAAGTGGCTGGCGCTGGCTGGGTGAAGCGGTCTGAAGGGAGCTTCACGCTTCGCAGGTTGCTGGCGAGCAACGGTTGAATCTTGCTGCGCAGTTCGGCCTGGATCTCATCCGGCGATTTTCTGGCATCGATTACTTCGAAGTGAAACTCTTCCGTCATTTTGTCGAACTCTTCGATCAGGAGTGACTGGTACTTCTTAAAACTATCGTAGAGATCGCTGCCGAGACGAAGATCCATTCCCGATTCCCAGAAGTTCATCCCTTTGGTTTCGATGACGCGCAGGACCAGCGTTTCGATGTCGATGCGCATATAACAGACGAGATCGGGAATCAAGGCAAAGCCGAAGACATCTCTGACCCACTGGCGGTTCCCGCTGCGCACGAAATCGCGTGCGAAGGCCGTATAAATATACCGATCCGCGAGGACGATGAAGCCGGAGCGAAGGGCTGGGATGATTTCGTGTTCCAAGCGATCAGCAAAGTCGGTGGCGTACAGCAGGCTGAACGACCACCGGTCGAGAATGTTGCCTTCCTTGGCCATCTCGATTGTCTTTGACATGAGATTGGATCGGGTCCAGCCGGTCGTGACCACACCATAGCCCTGCACCTCCAGCCACTCCTGCAACATCTCGATGTGCGTGGATCGGCCGACACCGTCGGTACCTTCGATGGCGATGAGCTTACCCCTGAGGTCACTCGGATTTAGGTACGTCAAACCGTCGCCAAAATACTGTGCGTCGACCATGGGTTCCCCGTCTTGGTTTGTAGTCTTTGAGCGCCTCTCCCACGAGTTGGCGCATTTCGTTCTGCTGGGCCTCGATGTCTTTCGTCGCATCCATCGTAATGAGCTGAAACTCGTCGACGATCTTCTCATACTGGGCCAGGATGTTTGATTGGAAGATACGGAAACTTTCGGTCACGTCCGCGGCCAGGTTCATGTCCATGCCGGCTTCGTAGTACTTGAGTTGTCCGCGCGTGCCTCCGAGGAGCCGCGAGATCGCCACCTCGATTGGGACCCTATAGTAGAACGCCATGTCCGGTGTGATGGCGAAGCTGTAGAGCTTGCGAATCCATTCAGGCGACACACCTCGGACCACGTCCCGCGCGAATGCGGTGTACATGTAGCGGTCGGCCAAGACGATCATGCCGGCTTTGAGCGGGGGTAAAATTTCATGATAGAGCCGGCTGGCAAAGTCGGTCGCGTGCAACAGGCTGAACGTCGTAGGTGTCAGGCTCTTGTTCTTCTTTCCCCGTTTGGTCGTATCTTTAACCAGCTCCGAAGAGTTCCATTCCGTGAAGAAGATTCGATGACCTTTTGACTCGAGCCATTTGTGCAGCAACAACAGTTGCGTGCTTTTGCCGGACCCATCGATCCCTTCGACTGTGATCAGTTTTCCAGGGTAGGGGTGCGGAGGCTTTGGTTGAGAGGGTTGCTCGCTCATGCGACCTCTTCCTGCGGGATGACGGAAAACTTAAGACGGCGGCGAAATACGCGTTCGAAGAGGTCCCCCCGTCCCGCGGCAGCCCAGGTTTCCAACTCCGCATCTCCCGTCACATGCAGGGCGATGGTGACGGTGGCACCGAGTCTCACATCGAGCGTGCGGACGACGGAAAAATGCGTGCGATCCAGGCCATCGGCGATCCGAAGCAGGGCGGACAGGATCCGCACGATTCGTTGATATTTGGGAGAGAGGGCGTCGAATTCTTCGTGCTTCAGTTGAGGGATTGCGCGCCGGTGGTAACGGGCCACGTTCGCGACGACTTGCAATTCTTCGCCTGATAATCCCCCGACCTCGCTGTTGGTGATCAGATAGTAGGCGTGTTTGTGGTGCTGGCGTTCGTTGATGAGGTAGCCGACGTCATGCAAAATCGCGGCGTATTCAAGCCAGTTTCGCTCGGTGGGACCCAGGCGATGGAGGCGTGTTGTCTGATCGAAGAGGCGCAGGGCCAAGCTGGCGACATGCAGGCTATGGGCTTCCGGGGCATGACAGCGACGGGCCAATGCCATAATGTTGCGCCGCCGCAAATCGGGAATGTCTGCTTCCGCTTTGAGCCGTTCACGATGGCGATGGATAAAGTCGTAGATGACGCCTTCACGAATGGCTTTGTCGCACAGGATGAGTTCGTCTCTTTCTGAAAGTTCCATCAGACGGCGAAGGACCACCGTAGCGGGAAACAGGGTATCGACGCGCTTGGGATCTAATCCGGGGATTGCCAGCCGAGCTTTGATGGTGGATTGCCGGAACACCTGTTCGATTTCTTTCACGTCCTTTAGTGATATCGTCGCGAGATTGATTTGGGAGAGGGGACGATTCGTTCGTCGCAGATGAATAACTTCCGCCAAGTTGCCTGCCATGCCGGATGTCGCGATCAGAGAATCAAATCGTTTGGTCTTGAATGAATCGAGGGCGCCTTGTAATTGCGCCGTCACCGTATCTTCGAGTGAGCGGAGCATCCCGTCGGAAGGGGGCGTCCGCTTGAGGAATTCATCCGCCAGTCGGATGGCGCCCAGTTTCAGGCTCTTTGCGTGGAGGAGTTGATCACGATTCCCGACCATCAGTTCGACCGATCCACCGCCGACATCCACCGAGAGCGTTGGTGCTTCTGTCATGGGTACGTTGTTTTTGACGCCCAGAAAAATCAACCTGGCCTCTTCGGCGCCGCTGATGACACGAACTTTCAGCCCTGTCTGTTCGGTCACGAGATCGATAAAGTCTCCCCCGTTCTTTGCCTCGCGTACGGCACTGGTCGCGACGGCGATCATGCGATCATAGCCCTTGTTCTTGGCCAGGGTGACGAGATTGCGAACGACGTCGAGTCCGCGTGTGATCGCCTCGTCGGAAAGGCGGTGGGTCGTAAAGGCGCCGTTTCCGAGTCTCGTCATGTCCTTGAAGCGATCAAGGATCTTGTAACTGGCGTCCGGCTGGATCTCAGCCAGCACCATATGAATGGAGTTAGTTCCGATATCGATGACGGCAATCTTCGCCATAAATTGTGGTACCTATCAGAGACCTATGGTTGAGATTGTGCGTGATACATAGCGCCTTCGCTGGAATATTCTGCTCGTGTCGAGTGAACATATCATATCAACCAGGCGGGAATATTTCGTCGATGGGCAGAGCCAGCCAGAAACCATAATGAAAGATCCCTTGGCCTGTCAAGGTCAGCAAAGTTAATTCTTGGTTACATTCGAGTAGTTGCCCTCTAGCTTGCCGTGATACTCTCCCGGAATGAAACCGGTTCTGAGTTCTGTGTGCTGAGTTCTGAGTTTAAAGCGGTGAGAAAAGGGAGACGAGCGGTCAAGGTCCGATCCAACGTTTGTGGTCCAGGGTTCGATGACCGAAGGCTGAAGTTCGAAGGCCCGAAAACTCAGAACTCAGAACCCAGAACTTCAGATCCGCCCGTCTCGCGCTACATCCGTTATGTCTAATCGTCCATCGTCCATGGCTGTTGTTGTGACCGGTGCTTCGACCGGGATTGGTGCGGCTTGTGCACTCGATTGTGCCGGCCGTGGAATGACAGTGTTTGCCGGGGTGCGTGACCTTCGCGCAGG
>DATEPD010000111.1:0-4643 GCA_035273365.1 Nitrospiraceae bacterium
TGCCTTGGCCTTTTCAATGGCATGCTGGTTCCAGGCCCAAAGCACCAACGGTCCCGGAAAGATTGTGGCGTTCGGACTGGTCAGCATTTTACGGGCCATCTCTTCGATGACCTTGTCTTCATTGGGCTCGAGCAACCCATAATAGAGCCCCTCCCCCGGGTCGGGCAGCGAAACTCCCAATTGAGCCGCCGATGGAGGATGGAACCCGGCCGGACCCGGCACAATGATGCGTTCTCTTGTATCTGACGTCGTTGCCACTCGCGTCCCCCTCCTTAATTACCTATCACAATCATTGGATTGGACAGAACCGCAACCGTAGTCTTCTCTTCATACCGGATGTTGTCGGTCACGGCGGCCAGCGGCAATTGATCAATCATGATCATCTTGATGGCGTTATTTTTTGCCATCGTGTCACAGACCCACACACACAACGCACAGCCCTTGCACCGATCCACCGCGACGTATGCAGTTCCGTACTTGAATCCCTTGTCCTTCCCCATGTCTTCGCTATACTGAATGGTGTTCGCTTCAGGGCAATATTGTGTGCAGAGCTTGCAGCTCTTCGAGGCGCAGATTTCAACACTGATATTGGCAACCAAATACATTATGACTCCTTCGTCCTACACCCTGGTTACGCGCCCACAGCAATACGGATTTCCGACCGTTTGACTGATGGCGCAGCCCAACCGTGGTCGACCGCGTAGTTCCAGCCGGCTTGAATCACCGCCACATTTTTATCGATCAGTTCCTGTTTCTTTTTGAATTTTCGCTCGACGACACTGTCCAGCGCCGCGGTACCGCCGGATACGACAAATCCCTTGCCAAGGAATCGATCTTTCACCGACACCTCCAGCGCTTCAACAGAGGTAAGGCCTGTGATGGCTCCAATGGCGCCCATCAATGCCATGTTCGTCGCGAGGTCCATCCCCGCAACTTCGAGAGACAGTTTGGTGGCGGGGAAGTAGTAGAGCTTCGCACGACGCTCTTCCAGCTCCCGCTGCTGGTCCCTGTGAAGGGACATGGGCCCATCGTTATTGATCAGCGCAATCCCGTCTTCCTTCAATCCAAAGTAAAACGGCATGGTATACGACTTACCGTGGGTGATGACCTGCGGATGGAAAATAATAATGATGTGCGGGAAGGTGATTTCCCCAATCTCATAGATCGGTTCATCCGACACACGGACGTAGCTCTCGACCGGTGCCATTCGTTTTTCCGATCCATAAAATGGGACGATTGTGCTTTCGCCGCCGGCATGAATCACAGCGGTACTCAGAATGTGTGACCCAGTCACGACACCTTGACCACCGACCCCTGCCATCCGAATATTGAAGCGTTTTGCCATGTTCGAGCCTCCCCCCGGGTCGCTTATGCCTGGTTTGGAATTGCGGCAGTTGCAGCCGGCTTCGGAAGATAGTCTTTGTAGCCGTACCGCTCCGTCAGATACTGCTTGGCTTCTTCGCTCACATATTCCGTGAATTGATACCGATCGTTCTCAACAGTCTTCGCGTCTTCCATGACTTTGTCGGTCGGAATCGCGTACTCGATGTTGCAGGAGGTATAGGCTTGAATGTAGGTGGAGCCCACTTCGCGGGCGATCAGCACGGCTTTCTTAATGACACTCTCGACGCGGCGGGGATTGTTCGGAACCACCGTCGCTACATAGGCGCACCCAGCCACCTTCGCCATTTGCAACATATCCATCTTCTCGAATTTCTTTCCTAGTGGGGCCATCTTCAGAACTGCACCACGGTTGGTCATCCCGCTCTCCTGCCCCCCAGTGTTGCCGTACACTTCATTGTCCAACATAATCGTGGTGAATCGTTCCTTTCGGAACCAAGAGTGGAGCACTTGCTGGAAGCCGATATCTGCCGTTCCACCGTCTCCCGCCATGACCACCACATCCTTTGGCTTGTCACCGAACCGGAGCCGCAGCCCGCGGGACAATCCGCTTGCGACTCCATTCTGATCGCCGTAGTTACCATACACAAACGGGATCGCAGCCTGTGAAATCGCTAACCGTCCACAGCCTGCTGTTCCAATAGTGATAGTGTCTTCCGGATTGGGGAACGCAATGATCGCCAGTCGGATGAACAGAGTCATCGCACAACCGGCACACATGGGGTGTTCTTCGAGAATTTCCTTGAAGCTTCCCATTTGGGAGACTGAAACTTTCTTTCCGAACGGGCCATGCTCGACCATGTCCCGATATTCCTTAGGCATGAACTTCTCAAATCCACCGGAAAACTTTACATAGTCAAGACTCATTGGAACACCTCCCTCTCTCGTTGTAACAGAATTATGTTTCCTATCGGAAAAACACCGTTAGGTGCAACATGCCCGCAGGAATTCGAGGTTGAATGAAATAGGGGTTGATCCGCTCATTCCCTTTCGCACGAAGCCACATGGTAGCAAAGCCGAAAAAAGACTGTCAATGAGAAACGTCGATCATTTTCGAGTTACATGCTTTCAGAAACATCCTATAAATTCTTGATAATCAAAACAACTTCTCAGAAGCCCCACCATAACAGAAAGAAGGCCTAGCACTCTCCAAACTCGTAGGCCATTCGCCCTAACAGTTTGCAATTTCTTGATGGTTTCGCGCCTGCCAAATATGCACCAGCTTCATGGGATTACAAAGAGAGATTGCCGATTCCATCAAACCTGTCTACACTAGACCCCTATGTCAACATGCGTGATCATCCCTGGGGAAGACGAAGGCGCTCAGCACGCCGGTGGGGTCCATAAGCGTCCCCCAATTCCTGACAATTCGCTCAAAGCCGAGTGCCCGAAGTTCATGAGCCATGGCCCCTGCGGCGGCGTGCGAAAAGGAGGATTGTGTGAGGTTTACCCCGAGATGGCTTGCCCCTGGGTAACTCTCTACATTCAATTGGAAAAAATCGGCCAAGTGGAGTGGATGAAACAAGTCTAGAAAGACTCGAGGGATGAGGGATAAGGGGAAAAAGATTCAGTCAGCGACGCGGCTGGGTTATAACGAGCGGCATGCCAAGAGCGGCATTACTGCTTCACTGCCGGACATAGAAACATTCCAGAACCAATATAAGGGCTACGAAATCACCATCGAGATCCCTGAATATACCTCGATCTGCCCAAAGACCGGCCTTCCAGATTTCGGCATCATCAAAGTGCACTATATGCCGGATAAAGAGTGTTTGGAGTTGAAGTCGATAAAAATGTATCTTCATGCCTATAGAAATCTCGGCATCTTCTATGAAAACGCCGTTAACCGCATTCTGCACGATGTCGTGAAAGCCTGTCACCCTGTATGGGCCAAGGTCACTGGCGAGTTTGCCGCCCGTGGAGGGCTTCGAAGCATCATCGAGGCGAAGTACCCGTGAGACCCATTCGCCATTCGTGCTCCTGCGTCTGAGCCACTCATCTTTATGGCTACTTACGCGATCGGTGATGTGCAGGGATGCAATGACGCCCTGCAACGCCTAGTCGAACAGATTCAATTTGACCCCATATCAGACCGCCTCTGGTTCGTCGGCGATCTCGTGAACCGTGGACCGGACTCACTCAAGGTCCTCCGGTACATTAAAAGTCTTGGAACATCGACGGTCGTGGTCCTTGGCAATCACGACCTCTTCTTACTCGCAGTAGCCGAGGGCATTGCGACCCCAAGTGCCCAAGACACCCTGCAACCAATCCTTACCGCCCCGGATAGTGATGAGTTGCTTGGGTGGCTACGCCAGCAACGCCTCCTCTATCACGAGTCCCCGTTCGTTCTGGTCCACGCGGGTTTGCTGCCGCAGTGGTCCGTGCGTGAGGCGGAGGAACTGGCTCGTGAGGTGGAAACCGGGCTACGGAGTCCCTATTACAAAGACGTGCTCCGGGCGCTCTACCCCAGCAAACATTTGCAATGGTCTTCGAACCTGACCGGCCCGACCCGACTTGCCACAATCATCAAAGTGCTCACGAGGCTCCGGGCTTGTTCGGCTGATGGCCTGATGGAGTCGTCGTATTCCGGGCCACCGGATCACATTCCTGCCGGCTTTGTTCCATGGTTCCGAATCGAAAATCACGAACGACGAAATATAACCATCATTTGCGGCCACTGGGCCTCGCTCGGCCTCCATTGCGAGAAGAATTTATTGGCCATCGACAGCGGATGTGTATGGGGGCGGCAGCTCACCGCTATACGATTGGAGGACCGAAACGTATTTCAAGTGGGCTGCAACCACGCCGAGCATAGCGGTGACTGAGCCGGAACCTCCTGATCCACATTGGCATCGCTACTCAACCCGTCCGTTCCCGTTATACCGCTTCGTGCCTGGAAGGACCCCGCATCCACGCCGTGATCCAAGCGGACATTCCTATGGTCTGCCGGAGCCAAAACCGACACCGTTCTCCGCTGACCAATGGCAAGCCTCGGAGGACTATCTGTATGGAGTTGACCTGTATAATTTTGCCTAGTGGTGGGAATGTCACGAGGTCTTCGAGGGACTGTGGCACGCGGTGGGACACCACACGGTGCAGGGAAACTTTTTCCAAGCTCTTATTCAGCTCACCGCTGCAAATCTAAAACACTTTCTCGGTAACCCGACGGCAGCACAAAACCTCTTTCGTAGTGGAATCATTCGATTGCAGAATGTTTCTCCTTCATACATGGGCATCGATGT
>DATEPD010000112.1:0-5473 GCA_035273365.1 Nitrospiraceae bacterium
ATGAGGGTGATCACCATCTTCAACTCTTCGATGGTATAGCTAAAGGCCTGCTGGCGCTGACCAAGTGTCAGGTGGTCCGGCTGCGGTACATTGTTGGGATCGGGCAGCTCGTCGAGCGAAATCCGATATTGAGTGACCCAGGACCGGTAGGGCTTTCGGCTCACAATCTCGGCTTTCACTTCTTCGTCATCGATGATCCGCCCTTGCACAGTATCGACCAGGAACATCCGGCCCGGCATGAGACGCCCCTTCTGCCTGATCTTCCGGGCATCCATCGGCAGCACACCCGCTTCCGAGGCCAAAATCACCAGGCCGTCCGTCGTCACTTGATAGCGGCAGGGGCGCAATCCGTTGCGATCGAGCGTCGCGCCGATGAGCTTGCCGTCGGTGAAGCAGACTGCTGCCGGACCGTCCCAGGGCTCCTGCATCGCCGCGTGATATTCGTAGAACCCTCGCCGATCGAGATCCATTTGCGGATTCGCGACCCAGGGTTCTGGAATCAGCATCATCATCACGTGCGGGAGAGAGCGCCCTCCCATCGTCAGAAACTCCACAGCATTGTCCAGACAGGCGGAGTCACTCTGCCGCTCGGAGACAACTGGAAAGAGTTTCTCCAGATCCTGGCCGAACAAGTCGGAGTTGAGCCGCCCTTGCCGGGCGCGCATCCAGTTCACATTGCCCTTGAGCGTATTGATCTCACCGTTATGGCAAATGTACCGGTAGGGATGGGCCAATGGCCAGGTCGGGAACGTGTTCGTACTGAAGCGGGAATGCACGAGGGCAAGCGCGCTCGTCAGGCTCGCATCTTTCAAGTCCTGGTAGTACGCCGACATCTGTTCCGGGAGCAACAGTCCCTTATAGACCATGGTGTGCGCCGACAGACTTGAAATGTAGAAATACTCACGCCCCCGAATGGCCGATTCGCGAATGGCTGTTTCCACCCGCTTGCGAATGACATAGAGCTTGCGTTCGAACTGTCCTTCATTGAGGACATCGCGGGCGATGAACACCTGCCGCATATAGGGCTCGGTGCTTCGTGCCACAATGCCGATCACATCGCTCTTGACCGGCACATCGCGCCAGCCAAGAAGCCTGGCACCTTCCTCGCCGATAATTCCAGCAAAGAGTGCTTCGCACTGTTGGCGCGCATCGGCATGGGACGGCAGAAAGACCATCCCGACCCCATACTCTCCGGCATTGGGTAGAGTAACTCCCGCATCGGCTGCCGCGCGCTTGAGGAACTCGTGTGGGACTTGCAGTAGAATGCCGGCGCCGTCTCCCGTACACGAGTCACAGCCCTGAGCCCCTCGGTGACTCAGGCTCTCAAGAATCTGAAGCCCTTGCTGAACGATGGTATGGGACTTCTGCCCCTTGATGTTGACGACAAAACCGATCCCACAAGAATCTTTTTCCTGTGCAGGGTCGTAGAGGCCTTGCTTCGCTGGAAGCCCAGGGATATTCATGGTTGGTATCTCGTTAAAAATATAGACGTGTCTGCGACCAGACGGAGGCTATATCGAGAGGCAGTCGGGATGGATAACCCCGTCACACACAAGGCGAATTTCGTTCGCATCTGCTTCGATCACCTTAATGGAAGCATGATTCTTCTGTCAAGATTGTCACTCATTCAAATTAACCATGCCGAGCCGCCCCCCAAAGGGGTGATTGGCTTGACTTTGTTTCCTTCTCTGCCCTACCATCCGCCGCATGCCTCAGAGCCCAATCACCCCGACTATCAACACCATGGCGGACGTCTGGGAGGCGTACCGTGATGAGTTGGAAGGGATGGAACGCCAGGCTCGGACGAACCTCGATTCCAGTGTAGCACTCGTCAATACCGTCGCCGCCCACATCCTGAACAGCGGTGGAAAACGCATTCGACCTTTTTTGCTCCTGCTCTCTGCCCGTCTCTGTGGCTATACCGGTCGGGATCATTACCAACTCGCCAGTCTGGTGGAGTTTATTCATACCGCGTCTCTGCTCCACGACGACGTGGTCGACGACGCCGATATCCGCCGAGGCCGACGGACCGCCCGAAAAATATGGGGCAACCAAATCAGTATCCTCGTCGGCGACTATCTCTACTCCAAAGCCTTCTGCCAAGTCGTCGACTTCCGGAACCATGGGATTAACGAAGTGCTCGGCGAGGCCTGCAAGAAGATGGCGGAAGGCGAAGTCCTTCAGCTCTATTACAACGGCAACCCCTCCATGCCGGAAGCGGAGTACCTCAAGATCGTCGAACACAAGACGGCCGGCTTGATGGCCGCCTCGTGCCGAATGGGCGCCATTCTCGCGGATGCCTCGGACGTCCAGCAGGATGCGCTGTTCCGGTTCGGTCTCCATCTTGGGATCGCCTTCCAAGTGGCCGACGATACCCTCGACTATACGGCCAATGGCGAACACTTGGGCAAGTCGCTGGGACAGGATCTCCGAGAAGGGAAGGCCACGCTGCCGCTGTTACATCTGCTGCATCATTGTTCGGAACAGGACCGACAAATGATCATCGACCGCATGGAAACCAGGACCCTATCGGATGAAGACCTCGGTCGGTTCATTCGCTTGATGGAGGAATTGGGCTCAATTACCTATGCCATGGATCGGGCACGATCCTATATCACCGCAGCCCAAGGAGATCTCGACCAGTTTGAAGACAGTACGGAAAAACGAGCTCTCTCGGTAACCGCCGACTATATCGTGACCCGCGATCGATAGCCTTTCTCGCCGCGTGTTTCCAGGGAATACCCGTGGAAACGGCACCACGCAGGAAGAAAGGACCCCTCCCTTCACGCAGTCGCTGCAGGTGCAGGCTGCGAAACAACTATTGCGGCGTTCCTGGAACTCAATGGCTCGCACCAGACACGCGGGACAGGCGGGAAAGGCGAGACTGGTGAAACGAGATGGGGGTCCTATCTGTCCACGTCGCGCTTTTCCCGCACGTCTCGCACTTCATGCGCCTTGAACCACTTACGGAGCAAAGGATTCAGTATGGCCAAGATCATTCCGTTTCACGGGACCGCCTATAACACATCGATTGTTGGAGACGTCACCCAGGTCGTTGCCCCGCCCTACGATATCATCGATGCGGCGGGGCAACAGGCCTTGCACGATCGCCACCCGCACAACATCATTCGCCTGGAGCTTGGCCTCGATCAGCCCGGAGACAGTCCCACGAACAATCGCTACACACGAGCCGGGGCGACACTCCATGAATGGCTTCGAAGCGGAGCATTGACACGTGACGCTCATCCCACTCTGTATTACCACACCATCGACTATCGCCCGCCGGCGTCGGATCCTCGGACTCCGGTGAAAGTGCTGAAGGGATTTCTCGCTACTGTCAAGCTGGAAGCGCTCGACTCCGGCCATATTTACCCGCATGAAAATACGCGAGCCGCGGCAAAATCCGATCGCTTGAATTTGCTTGAAGCCTGCCATACGAATTTCAGCCCGATCTGGTCCCTCTATTCGGACCCTCAGGGCCTCGTGATCGGGCTGCTTGAAGGAGCCGTCAAGGGAAAACCCGCACGGTTCGACTTTACGGATGACGAGGGATTCCGGCAACAGCTGTGGGCCGTCACCGATCCGGCGATTCTCGCCCGCGTCGTCGAAGCCATGGGTCCCAAGCCGCTTTTCATCGCGGATGGCCACCATCGTTATGAAACGGCGCTGAACTATCAACGACTGCGCCGGCAACAGGCCGGTTCACCAGCCGAATACCAGCCCTACGACGGCGTGCTGATGCTGCTGGCCGCCCTTGAAGACCCAGGACTCACCGTATTGCCGACCCATCGAGTCACCACCGCTCCGCTCCCATCCCATGACAAGCTGCGAACTCTCTTAGCCGATCAGTTCGAGCTTCAGGAATTCCCCTTTACCACTGGAACTCAGACGGCAGTCCGCGCGCGATTCATCGAGGCTCTGCGAACCAATGGCCGCACCGTTCCAATGTTCGGGCTGGCACTGAAGGGAACAGATGCGTACATCACGTTGGCCCTGAAACCGGCCCATCGCCCGCCCGCCGACGCGTCGCCCCGTACGAAGCTGGATGTTTCCCTCCTCCAGCAGCTGGTCATCACCACACTCTGCCGAACGCAACAGGATCAGGAAGCAATTCTCTACACCAAAGACGATCATGAGGCGCTGGACTGGGTGGCACGGGGGGTTGGAACGGGAGCCTTGCTCCTCAATCCCACCAGGGTCAGCGAAGTACAAGCCGTTGCAACCGCGGGAGAACGCATGCCGCATAAATCCACATATTTTTTTCCGAAGCCGCTGACTGGTTTGGTGATCAACGTAATGGAGTAGAAGTGGGAGCGTGAGGACGATCCCTTTGCTCGCGGAGCCCCCACGGTGAAACGGTGGTCGCTCGACGCGCGCAGTCGGAATCATCCTCACGCTCCCACACATGGAAGGGGAACATGAAAGCCAAAATTCTTATTGTCGATGATGATCCTGATATCGCCACGATGCTGGATGATCGTCTGCAGGCCTCCGAATATGGAACGACGATTGCTCGCGATGGGGTCGAGGCGCTCGAGCTGATCGAACAGGAAGCTCCGCACCTCATGTTGCTCGATCTGGATATGCCGCGCCTGACCGGTCTTGAGGTCCTCAAGCGGCTCCCAAAAGTCAGGCCGGCCGAGGATCTCCCGGTGATCGTCATGACCGCCCATGCCTCAATCGATGCCGCCGTCGAAGCCATGAAAACCGGCGCCTACGATTTTCTGACCAAGCCGCTGGACAAAGATCACCTCCTCCTTGTAATCAGCAAGGCATTGGAACGCGACACCCTCAAACGTCAGGTCGCCTGTCTTAAGTCTGAAGTCGACAGCCGCTACGCCTCGATTGTGGGTATGAGCACGAAGATCCGTGCGGTGATGGAGTCGGCCCAACGCGCCGCGAAGTCCGATGCCAGTGTGCTACTGCTCGGTGAAAGCGGCACGGGCAAGGAACTCTTCGCCCGTTCCATCCATCAGTGGAGTCTGCGTCAAACCATGCCGCTGGTGGTCATCAACTGTGTCGCTCTGACAGAAACGCTGCTCGAAAACGAACTTTTCGGGCATGAACGCGGCGCCTTCACCGGCGCGGATCGCCTGCAAAAGGGGAAGCTGGAGATGGCGGATGGAGGCACGATCTTCCTCGACGAGATCGGAGATATGTCGCTCCCGCTGCAAGCGAAACTGTTGCGCGTGCTGCAGGACAGGGAGTTTCATCGAGTCGGCGGCACACGCCTCGTGTCAATCAACATACGGATTATCGCAGCCACAAACAAGGATCTCCGGCAGGCCGTGAAGAACGGTTCGTTTCGCGAGGATCTCTTTTTCCGTCTGAACGTCATCAGCCTCACCCTGCCTCCACTCCATGAACGGCCCGATGACCTCCCTGCCTTAGCCAAGTTTTTCTTGAACCGGCATGCCAGGGACGCAAAGCGCCCCGGCATGATGTTCAGCCCCGCGGCTATGGAGGCCATGAG
>DATEPD010000113.1:0-12346 GCA_035273365.1 Nitrospiraceae bacterium
CTCCACATAGGTCCGATCCGCCAATTCAGGATCGGTCATGATCGTCGCAGGGTTGCTGTTGATGAGAATCACCCGGTAACCTTCTTCTTTGAGCGCTTTACAGGCTTGCGTACCGGAATAGTCAAATTCGCAGGCCTGGCCTATCACAATCGGCCCGGAACCAATTAGCAAAATGGACGTGATATCTGTTCGCCTTGGCACTGAAACCTCGCTATGGGTCAGCTAGCTAGATTGTGGCATCGGCCCGATTGTAGGCCGGTAGGGTGGGGGTGTCGCTGGAGCCGCCCCTCCCCCAGGGCCATGATAGTACTGGAGCACCTCAGGCAGCCAGGCTTCGATCTGATTGATACGCGTCAAATCGGACGGGTGGGTGGAAAGAAACTCGGGGACGGCCTGCTGCGAGCGAAAACAGACCTTGCCGATCATCTGCCTCGGACAGCCACTCATGCGTTCCCAAAACGGTACGGCTTCACGCGGATCGTACCCGGCCTGCGCCATCAATCGAAGTCCGATGTAGTCGGCTTCCGATTCTTGTTTCCGATTGAAGGGCAGCGATACATTCACCCCGTAGGCCCCCAACAAGCCCTGAATGGCACCGGCATTGGCTTTTCCGGTTGCCGCCGCACCCATTGCGCCCAATTGCGCAATTTGATCCAAGATACTCCGGCTCATCCGCTCCACCCCGTGACGCTGTAACGCATGCGCGACCTCATGCCCCATTACCGTCGCCAATCCAGCATCGTCTTTGGTATGTTTGAGAATCCCGGTGAAGATGGCAACCTTCCCACCTGGAAGCGCGAAGGCATTGATCATCTTGTCGTCTTGAATGACCGCGAATTCCCACTGATACTCCGGTTTGTTCGCGGCTTCCGCGATGTTTCGTCCCACGCGGTGCACCAATTCATTGATTTCCGCATTGTCGCTCAGCGGAGCCGCACGTAAGACCTCCCGGAATGCGCTCAATCCATATTGCAGTTCCTTCTCTTCGGAGAAAAAGATCAACTGATCGCGAGCCGTGCCTGGTGCCCGGTAGCAACCGGTGAGGCCACCGAATAGACTCAGGGCCGCTCCAACCCCAAGGGCCGTGCAGAGGCTCATCGCCCCATGGGCACCCAACGCCAGCATAGTCCGACGTCCGATCGACGTCGCGAAGAATGAGTCGATATTGTCGTCTGATGATTGAATCATTGCGAATCACTTCATGGACACATCACTCAATGCGCCCCTGTTGGTCATCATGGCATCCAGAGGTACATGAACTGCGGCGTTCCACCCCGTACCATCGACAGCAAATCAAAATTGACTAACCCGGTGATGCTCGGACTTGCCCCAAACACGCGCGAATAGATATTGTTTTGATATTCCCCAGGCCGCCCATAGGTCACAACCCGCGCCTCCGTCAGACCTGCCTTCTTCTTGGCCATCTCAATGGCATCATCAAGATACCCGATCTCATCGATTAAGCCGGCCGCCTTCGCCTGATCTCCGGAGTAGATCCGCCCGTCAGCCAGTTTCTTGATTTGATCAGCGGACAGATTAGGACGCCCTTCCTGCACCACGGCCAGGAACCGTTGATAAAACGAGTCGATCACACCTTGAAAGATTCCCCGCTCCTCAGCTGTCATGACCCGAAAGGGTGAACCCATGTCCTTGCGGGATCCGGACGTGATTGCGCTGGCCTCGACACCTACTTTTTCAAGCAGCCCACGGGCATTGACGGTCAACATAATCACACCGATACTGCCTGTCACCGTCGAGGGGTGAACCAAAATGCTGTCCGCCGCCATGGCGAGATAGTAGCCCCCTGACGCCGCCACATCCATCATCGATGCAATGACCGGCACCTTCTTCTTGGTTTTGAACTCCCGTAATTCATGATACAGGATGTCCGAAGCGGTCACAGTTCCCCCCGGACTGTTGATGCGAACGATGACGGCTTTGATCTTGTCGTCCTTTGCGGCCCTCGTCAGCTCTTCCTTGAACGTGGCCAACATGTTGGGTTGCGGAATGATGCCTTCTTTATCTTGCGAGCTGATGACTCCCGACAGCTCAAGCAACAAGACTTTTCCATCGCCCTTGCCAGTGAGTTCTGTTTCCTTCACCGGCCCTAATGGACCGGGAAGATTGATCGTGAGGCAACCGGCTTGCAGCCCGATGGCTGCAAGAATGCAGAGCCGACCAAGCATTGCGTACGGTCTAGGAGCCTCTCCGACTTTGCCGTTCGTGACGAGGTGAAGGAGATGCGTCCACATGCGAGGCCGCAGACCTGAAAAAACCGGAGGTGTATTCGCTGGAATACATCGAGGATTTTTTCGGGTCGAGAACGATGCAGATGGTCGCAGATCGTTCGCCGCAGTAGAATGGTCAATGTCGGATAGGCTCCTAAGCATGCTGTTTCTCCATTAGCTGAGTAAACTCGGTGAATAAGTAGGCGGAGTCATGGGGACCGGGAGACGCCTCGGGGTGATACTGCACCGAAAACACAGGACGATCCAGACAGACCAATCCTTCGATCGAGAGATCGTTTAAGCTCAGATGCGTGACCGCGACTTGGCCGAATGTCGTGTCCACCACAGGCGGACGATCCGGAATCGCATTGATCGTTGGAGTGGCTTGTACCGCGAAATTGTGGTTTTGGGAAGTGATCTCGACCTGCCTTGTGCGGAGGTCCATGACCGGATGATTCGCCCCATGGTGGCCGAACTTCAACTTATAGGTTTTGAGCCCCAGCGCGAGACCAAGAATCTGGTGGCCTAAACAAATGCCAAAGATCGGATGGCGTCCAATCAATTGGCGCATCGCCTCGATCGCATAGAGCACTCCCTCCGGATCCCCCGGACCGTTCGACAGAAAAATTCCATCGGGCTTAAGAGCCTCAACCTGCATCGCGGTGGTTGAAGCCGGAACGACGGTCACGTCACATCCTACATCCACCAGCCGGCGAAGAATATTTCGTTTGATTCCGAAATCATAGGCGACGACATGCCATTGCCTGGTCGTACCGACCTCTGTCTTGTCGCCGAGCGAATGGGCCCACTCACCTGACCCCTCCGTCCATTGATAAGCCTCCTCACACGTCACGGCTGTCGCCAAATCACGGCCAATGATGCTTGGAGCCGCCTGTGCCTTTTCGATAGCTTTGCGGGAATCCCCATCGACATGGGTGATGAGGCCTTGCTGTGAACCATGTTCACGCAAGTGGCGGGTCAGGGCCCGCGTATCCAGCCCTTCGATGGCCACGACCTTCGCCTCATACAAATAGTCTTGCAACTGTTGTCGGCTGCGCCAGTTACTGGCGAGTTGGCTTGCCTCCTTCACGATGAACCCCTCAGCCCAAATCCTCCGCGACTCTAAATCCTCCGGTGTCATCCCGTAGTTTCCAATATGCGGAGAGGTCATGGTGATGATTTGCCCCTTATACGAGGGATCGGTCAAGACTTCCTGGTAGCCAGTCATAGCCGTGTTAAACACAACTTCCCCCACCGTCTCCCCTTCGTATCCGAGGGCACGGCCCTCGAAAATCGTACCGTCTGCCAATGCCAACAATGCTTTTTTCACGTGAGCATTCCGTCCCGCTCTAACAGGATGCTGAAAAAGTCCCCCAGCGGCGTTCTCGCTTCACTCAGAGGCTCAACGTACCGAAGCGTACGCCTCACCTCTTCGCTTGCTGCGGCCTTGCTGGTGGCCTTTTTGAGCATCCTGTGGGTGTGTTCCCCTCTTATCCCAGGCCTATCAGCCACCATAGTGCTACTGTGCCGAAATGCGTTTCCCATAGCCTGCCAGAGATCGTTTTGTCTTGATTCCCATCAAGAGAATTCCCAATACAAGATTGACGATGTACAACGACCGACCTGGCATCAAAATACGAAAGAATGCTTCGAAGGCCGCCTTCCGCGCCGCCTCCTCTTTTATCGCAAAGGCCTGAGCTTGAAGCGCCGCAGCATATGGATGCAGCCCCACAATGATGATGCCGGCGATCACCACCATCCCCGCCAGCACCACCAGCTCGCCTCGACTGACTGCCACCGTCGGATCTCCACACCACCAGCGATACCACAATCCAGCACTCAAGATCGCGATGGCCCCGATCACGAAGTGATTATAGCCTTCGAATGCCCGCGTCAGAAACAATCCACCGGAGTCTTGCCCGCCGAACGTATTAAAGACCGCTGGAATGACCGCTCCAATGAGCACCAATAACCCGCCGACCCAGACCCCCAATGCCAACCATTCAAGCGTGAGGCAACAGATCCTCCCCCAACGTGACGTACGCTGCACCGCGCTAGGGCTCCGCCGGACTGGCCTCGAACACTACCCGGCCACCCACGATCGTCGTTATCACTCGACCCTTGACTTTCCATCCCGCGAACGGAGTGTTTCGGCTCTTTGAGCGAAACTTGGCCGGATCGACCTCCCACTGTTCCTGCTGATCGATGATTGCCACGTCGGCATCGGCCCCGACCGCCAACGTGCCTTTGGTCAACCCAAACACTCTTGCCGGGGCCGTACTCAATTTCTCGACAGCCGACTCCAACGACAAGACCCCCTCTTCGACCAGCGCGAAGGTCAAAGGTAGCGCCGTTTCCAGTCCAACGATACCGAACGGCGCTTCAGTAAATCCCAATTGCTTTTCCTGGGAAGCATGCGGGGCATGATCCGTGGCGATGACATCGATCGTGCCATCGCGGAGACCTTCCTTGATTGCTTGCACATCCTTCCACGTCCGAAGCGGGGGATTCATTTTGGCATAGGTATTATAGCCTCGGACCACTTCTTCTGTGATGGTAAAGTGATGGGGACAGGCTTCGGCCGTGACTTTGAGCCCCCGTGACTTGGCCTCCCGCACCATCCGAACCGATCCCTCTGTGCTGATATGCGCCAGGTGCAGCCGAGCCCCGGTCAGTTCCGCCAGTGCCACATTACGCGCTACCATCACATCTTCCGCCGCCGCCGGCATCCCGGGGAGCCCCAACTCGGTCGAGATGGCCCCTTCATTCATACAGCCCCCTTCAGCGAGATGCAGATCTTCGCAATGATCGACGACCGGCACATCGAAGGCCAAGGCATACTCCATCGCCCGCCGCATAACCAAGCTGTTCATCACCGGTTTCCCATCATCAGAAATCGCGATACAACCGGCACGCCGCAAGTCGCCAATCTCCGCAAGTTCCTTCCCTTCCGAACCTTTCGTAATCGCACCGATCGGAAACACATTCGCCAACCCGGCCGCTCTTGCACGATCGAGGATGAACTCCGTAATGGCTTGATTGTCATTGACGGGGTTCGTATTGGGCATACAACAGACCGAGGTGAAGCCGCCGGCCACGGCCGCCGCCGCACCGCTCTCGATCGACTCTTTGTATTCGAAGCCCGGCTCACGGAAATGGACGTGAAGATCGACGAAGCCTGGAAGAACCAATCGTCCCGTGGCATCAATCTTGGTAGCCCTCGCGGGAACTTTGAGGTGAGGCCCTACTGCGACGATTCGTCCCTCATCGATGAGCACATCGGTTACGCCATTGAACCGTCCTGGATCGACCACGTGCCCGCCCGTAATGTGAATAGCCACGATTCAGTTTGCTCCTGACAAGAGATAGAGAACACCCATGCGAACAGCCACACCGTTCGCGACCTGATCCAGAATCACTGACGACAAACTATCAGCCACCTCCGGAGCAATCTCGACTCCGCGGTTGATCGGGCCCGGATGCATGACAATCACACCAGGACCGGCCAACTTGACCCGCTCGGCGGTCAACCCATAGAGCCGCGTATATTCCCGGATGGTCGGAAACAGCGCAATCCCCTGCCGTTCGAGCTGCAATCGCAACATCATGATGACCTGCACACCGTGCAGCGCCTCGTCGAGATGGTAGTAGATACGCGCGCCCACTTTGTCTATTCCACAGGGAATCATTGTCGGCGGCCCTACCACCCGAACCTCCGCCCCCAACTTCACGAGCGCGTGAATGTTCGAACGCGCCACACGGCTATGAGCAATATCTCCGACGATCGCCACCCGAAGCCCCTCGAACGACAATCCACGCTCGCGAATCGTATACAAATCCAAGAGGGCTTGCGTCGGATGTTCATGCCACCCATCTCCTGCATTGATGACAGAAGACTTCACCCCGCGGGCCAGGGTCTCGGCCGCACCGGCAGACGGGTGCCGCAAGACGATAATATCCGCCTGCATCGCCTCAATATTGCGTGCCGTATCGAGCAAGGTTTCCCCTTTGACCACACTACTCGAGGACGGTGAAAAGTTGATCACGTCTGCGCTCAGCCGTTTCGCCGCCAGCTCGAACGAGGTGCGTGTCCTGGTACTGGGCTCAAAGAACAGATTGACCACGGTGCGCCCTCGGAGTGCCGGAACCTTCTTGATGTCCCGGCCTGTCACTTCCTTGAACGAATCGGCGGTCTGTAAGATCAACCGGATCTCATCGACCGACAGAGGGGCCAGGCTCAAGAGGTCTTTACGTTTGAGACTCATCGTTCCCTCCCCATCAGGCCTTAGAGATCACCACCCGATCGTCTTCACCTTCTTCTTCCAACAGCACCTGAATCTTTTCTTCGCGGGACGTCGGAATATTTTTCCCGATATACGTCGACTTGATCGGCAACTGACGATGGCCCCTGTCGACCAGGACGGCAAGTTGAATCTCCGCCGGTCGCCCCAGATCGATCAACCCATCCATCGCCGCGCGAATAGTTCGACCCGTAAACAACACATCATCGACCAACACAATGACCCTGTCGGAAATATCAAATTGGACCGATGTCTTGCGAAGAATCGGTTGTTCCTTTCGCAATGAGAGGTCGTCCCGGTAGAGCGTAATGTCTAACTCGCCGATCGGCACCGACGCCGCTTCAATCTCTTGGATCCGCCTTACCAATCGATGGGCCAGGTGGACCCCCCCGGTTCGAATCCCGACCAACGCCAGCGCTTGCACGCCCTTATTCCGCTCGAGAATTTCATGGGCAATTCGGGTGAGCGCCCGGGCGATGTCTCCCGCATCCATCACCAGCCTTTCTTGTGGTCGATCCTGTGGCGTGGTGCTCATCGTCCTGATTCCATGCATAAAAAAACCCTCTCATCGAGATCCGACGAGAAGGTTCGAGTGTGTCGACAGACACAGCCCTGATTGAAGCCCATGGACACTCCTTGCTCACCTCGCAGGATGAGCATTAAAGGTTCCCGCATCTTACTGAGGCCTGAGGAATCCTGTCAAGCCGCAAGATAGTATTACTCGTGCGCCTCGTGTCACTCGGCAAAGTGGACAATCGGATGAAACCCATACCATGGGAGAGGTCACTCGCGTGGCGTGATCTCCTCCAATGAGAATTGTTTTGGGAGCAGTACCGGAACCACGATGCCAATGGGATCGCCTCGTTTGATGGTGGTCGGCTTTGTGAGTTGCAAGAGAAAGTTGGCGGTGAACGCGTCGTAATCCGGAAGCCAGTCATACCTATTCGGTGTGCGTTTATATTCTTGAGTCTTTATCCCCTCCCACACAAGAAACGTCCGTTCGGGGTAATGATAGAAGGGGTTCGGCACATCCTTCATCATCAATCCGACCTGCTTGGGGTAGTAAAAACGAATACCGCAGCAGAGCTTGGGATATCCGCTGTTTAAGATCACATCGACATAGGTTCCTGAAAACGACTTGTAGCCAAGAATCCGCTCTTCGGGCAAGATCGGCGGCGCTTGCCACTTGACCCCCTCGGCCGTTCGGCGAATCTTGCAATCCGCCGGAGACCGAATGAGCCATCCGTACTGGCCCACCATTCGTACTGGCCCACAATCATCGGGGATCACTTTATAGCCTTCGACCGCCACAGTCCGTTGCTCGTTCAGCGACATCCCAGACAACAACGGCCGATGCGGCATAAAATCGAGTTTCAGCCGCTCCGGCGCGATGGCAGTCGAGTACTCCCGCTCCCAATAGATGATGATCTTGTCGCTCGCCCCTTCGGCGGCAACCTGTTCTGGAGTCGGCTCACTCATCTCGCCCACCGTAATTGATCTGGGACACCAGGTGCATGCACGTGAACTGGCGACGGGAAATTGTTGTACGGTGGAAACTCAATGGTCCACATCTCTAGGACAATGGGAGAGCTCCACGCAGGATGCTCAAACAGGCCAGACTTCTCACCCTCCCACCCCGTCGCGCCAAGACGCGCCGTTCCGCGGGCAAGGCCGCAGGCGAATCGAAACCGGAGGCGTACCCTCTGGGGCGCACGGTGCGACGAATAAGGAGCACCACGCCTGTGCGCGCCGCCGAGTGGTGAGGCGGCCGGGTCCCCGTTGAGGATTTCGATGAGCCGAGAACAAAGCTGGCGGACTTTTTCAGCATCCTGCTAAATCTTCTTCATGTGGAACAATGTGAGACCATCCTTCAGCCTTGCTTTCGGTAAAATGGTGCGGTGCATCCGAAACGTGGGGAGTTGTTCAACCGGTTCTTCCCAGCAGACGTGGAGTCCATGGGACGCACCATACTGACCCATCTGTACCGGACCGATGACGAACGCATGGCCTCCTTCCTGTAGAATTCGGCTGATCGCCTCGATGCGTTCGGCCAGGCTGACCGGCAGCTCCCCGCTGTCATAAGGCACCCAGTGGTAGACCACGTCATAGGGGTGCGGCGTATCCCGATCGTGCGGCTCTTTGCTCGAAACGAATCGAACGTGCGAGAGCCAATCCCACCGTTGCAACTCGGCACAGACCGTCCAGAGTTGTTGTGCCTGCTTTTGCGCAAAGGCCGGATACCGCACCAGGACGGTATAATCTCGCGGTCGATCAAACGTGATGCAGGTCGCAACAACGGCATCGCCATTGTCAATCAGCACGTGCTCAGCTCTCGAAAGGACCGTACCGATTTCCCGATCCTGTTCGCCGAGATCTTGTATGTAATCGGCCACGAAGGGTTGTGCCGCACACTCACCAATTTCAGCTTCGTCATCCGGATAGAGCAGCACCGCACCGTAGGCGTCGGCAGGAGGGATGAACGGAACTCCCTGGGCAAAGACCGACCGCCAGTCGACTGGGCTCATGGCCAATCGCTCGCTGGATTGTACCGGTCTCCCTTGTGGAATGGGCAGTGGCAAAGTCGTCTCACGATCTCGATCTTTTAGGGTGATATGCGCTCCCGCAATCTCCGCACTGCGATCGTACGGGACAAATCGACGGCCTTTCGGGCTCATATAGGATAACCCGGAGGAATCTGACGCCACAGTCACCTTGTGCAAGAAGTCGCCTTGGAAGGTCAGGCACGCCTTCGTGCGCTGATCGAAATATCGAATCAGCGGCGTGTCTGCGGGCAGCCATGTGACTTGATTGGACCGTTCAGGGTTCATGAAGAGCGTGAACGGGTCATTCCCACCAGACGCATGTGGTGTGAAGAAGCTACTAAATAAGCGAAAGGCCGCTTTCGATGGATAGGTGGGAATGCCTCGGTAGCGCAAGGGTCGGGGATGCGCTTGCCCCTCATTCTGATCATCGTAGAGTCCGCGAATCAATTCAAAGACCGCAGACCCCGTTCCAGGCAACAGTGATTGAAAGAGTTCGACGACCGGAAGAAAATCGATCGCGGACCAACTCATCGCCCCCATACAGGCCATGAACCTGGCCTGCTCGAAATCTCCGTCCCCAAGCACATACAGGGCATCTTTTCGCTGACGTATCGTCGCCCTGCCGGTCGGCCCGATCAGAAGATCCTTATCCCGATAGAAAAACCGGACGTCCTCGATCGGAACCCGGAGCGCCTGCGCAGCCATCATGCGCAAATCGTCGGTCTTGAGCCGCTGCCAGCCAGGTTTGCTAGCCAGATTCAGGCTGGTTTCATGCACCAATCCAGCCGGTTTCAATCCGATCCATTGCCCCCAATCCAAACGGATCCGAGCGCGGAGGAGAACTGCATCGGCAGTGGCATCAGTCCCCCACTCGCATTCGTGCAGCGGGTTTCCTTCTGGATCAGTCGCCAGAAAGCGGCGACCGTCCGAGCGATAGCAGACGACATGCCCGGTAGGCTGGCGGACAACTCGCCCACCCGCCTGTTCGAGATTCTGTGCGAAGGAAAGATTGGTTGAAAAGCGGAGATGACCGCAGATTGTCGATGCGGCACGACGTGGATCGGAGGGCATCTACTCGCGGACTTGCCCGCTCCCCAACACGATAAACTTGAAGCAGGTCAATTCTTCCAACCCCATCGGACCTCGAGCATGGATACGAGATGTGCTGATCCCAATTTCGGCTCCCAACCCGAATTGATAGCCATCATTCAATCTGGTCGAGGCGTTCACCAGCACCGCGCTGGCGTCAACCTCACGCAGAAACCGCATGGCCTTTGTGTAGTCGGATGTCACGATGGCTTCTGTATGGTGTGAGCCATACTTGGCAATATGGTCCATCGCCTCATCGACGTTTTTGACCACTTTCACCGCCACGGTCAAATCGAGGAATTCTTTGCCGAAATCTTCGTGACTCGCCGGCTTGGCCGATGATGACAGCTCACAGGTTTTCTGGCAGCCGCGGACCTCGACCTTGGCCGCCACCAACTTCTCGATGAAGGGCGCGAGCCACTGACGCGCAATGCCCTGATGGACTAGGAGAGTCTCCATCGCATTACAAGTCGACGGCCGCTGCACCTTTGCGTTGAAGCAGACCCGCTCCGCCATGGCCGAATCGGCATCGGCATCAACATAGATGTGACAGACACCGGCATCGTGCTTCATGACAGGGATCGTGGCATGCTCGGTGACGACTCGCATCAGGGATTCGCCGCCCCGCGGGATGATCAGGTCGATAAAGCGATCTTGCTTTAAGAGAAAAGGAACAACTTCACGGTCAGATCGTGCGACAAAGCTGATCGCCCCGGCCGGAACACCGGCTTTCTCTGCCGCTTCTGATAGGACCATCGCAATCGCCGTATTCGAATGGATGGCCTCACTCCCTCCCCTCAGCACGCAGGCATTCCCAGACTTCAAGCATAGGCCAGCGGAATCCGCCGTAACGTTCGGGCGGGACTCATAAATAATGCCGATAACGCCGATCGGAACCCGCACGCGTCCCACCTGCATCCCGTTCGGCCTGGTCCACATCTTCGGCATGTCACCGAGTGGATCAGCGAGTGCAGCCACCTCGCGTAGGCCTGCCGCCATCTCGACAATCCTCTCGGTCGTCAGACGCAACCGATCCTTCATCGCCTTCTTCTCCGGCGCGTTCCCGAAGGCCTCAAGATCCAGTTGGTTCGCGGTGAGCAGCGTATCCTTCTGTTCTTCGAGCGCCTCTGCCATCGCGAGGAGGGCCCGGTTCTTCACGGCAGTCGCAAGCGTAGCCAACCGGCCTGCGGCTTGTTTGGCTCGCGTGACCAATTCCTTGACATACTCTGGAATCGGTATGGGCGTGACCTCATTCGCATCGGTCGATTCGATGGGTTTGATTGATGCTTCCGCCTGGTTACTTTTGTCAGATAGCATAGGAAAGACGCTTACCTCATGACCTTGGAATACCGACAGGATACAGCGGGAGTTTCTACGCGGTCAAGGCAGCCATTCCGAAGAGAGGCTGAGGTCGAGGTTAAGGTTGAGCGGCGGATTGGTTCAGCATTAAGCTAGAGCATCTTTCTGAAGTATTCGATCGTACGGCTGAGAGCATCCTCAAGCTGCACTTGAGGTTCCCATTTCAGGAAAAGGCGCGCCCGACTGATATCGGGCCGCCTGACTTTTGGGTCATCGGCAGGCAACGGATGATAGGTGATGTGGCTTGACGAGCGGGTAAGTTCCAATACCAATTTCGCGATTTCCAAGACAGTCAGCTCACGCGGATTCCCGATATTCACCGGACTATGCACACTGGAATCATCGGCATCTGTATTCTGTGTGACCAGGAACTTGCGATCTGTCTGATGCCCGACATTCTTGTCTGAGTCCAGAAGAAGCAGTCACGTGACACCGCGGACGAGGTCGTCCACATAACAGAAACTCCTGGTCTGAGATCCATCGCCAAACACACTCAACGGTCTTCCCTGGATCGCCTGAACGATGAACGTCGACACGACGCGGCCGTCGTTCGCCCGCATGCGTGGCCCAAATGTATTAAAGATGCGCGCGATCCTGGTGTCGACCGCGTGATAGCGCTGATAGGCCGTCGTGATGGCTTCTGCAAAGCTCTTGGCCTCGTCGTATACACCACGCGGACTTATGGGATTCACGTTGCCCCAATAGGACTCAGGCTGAGGACTCACAAGGGGGGTCCCCATAGACTTCCGACGTGCTGGCCAGGAGGAACCTCGCACCTTTTGCCTTGGCTAATCCAAGAGCTTTATGCGTGCCTAAGGCCCCGACC
>DATEPD010000114.1:0-6796 GCA_035273365.1 Nitrospiraceae bacterium
TCGTGGTCAGAGCGTGAAGCTCTGCTGGATCTGGAATCCTCCGTGGCCATGGATCCTGCCTGCCCTTTCTCTCAATCACCCGGAGAACACATACATCGACCATACGATTGTTCCGAACGATCGTCCGTCTGCTCTTCCCCCCCAGAGGTCTAACCCGGAAGAGAAATCAACAGCGTCCTGATCGCAGTATAGCCAATTGGCTTATGTATGTAACAAAAACTTCGTAATCCGGTATCGTATCCTAACCGATCCCTCCCACGGTCTGCGTTGAAAGAGGGCTTGACCTGTCTAGAACCGCTCTGCGAAAAGAAAGGCCTATGATCAAGGAGAAGTGCGATGATGAATCGGCACGTTAACCAACGAATGGCCGCACTGGCGCATTCGGAAATCCGAGCGATGACCCAAGCCTGTGTCCAGGCGAAGGGCCTCAATATGGCACAAGGGGTCTGCGACACACCGGTTCCGCCAGTGGTACTTCGAGCTGCTGCCAAGGCGATGGAGTGCGGGAAGAATGTCTACTCGCGATTCGACGGGTTGTCCGAATTGCGTCAGTCGATCGCCAAGAAGCTTGGGCAGTACAATGGCATTATGGCTGACCCAGAAACGGACATTACCGTCAGCGCGGGCGCCACCGGGTCCTTTCATTGTGTTTGCCTGGCACTGCTCAATCCGGGCGACGAAGTCATCCTGTTCGAGCCCTACTACCAGTATCACATCAGCGCACTGCTGGCGGTTGAAGCGGTTCCGGTAATGGTAAAGATGCAGGCTCCCGATTGGATCATTCATCCCGTCGATGTCGAGCGTGCGGTCACGCCCCGAACCAAGGCGATCATCGTGAATTCGCCGGGCAATCCATCCGGGAAAGTGTTCAGCCGGCAAGAACTGGAGAGTGTTGCAGCGATCGCCCAACAACATGATCTGTTCGTCTTCACCGATGAAATCTACGAGTACTTTCTCTATGACGGTCGTAGACATATGAGTCTCGCAACCCTGCCGGGCATGGCTGACCGGACGATTACGATCGGTGGATACTCGAAAACCTTTAGTATCACCGGCTGGCGCATTGGTTACAGTGTCGCTACAGCGCAGTGGGCACAGGCTATTGGAGCGATGAACGATCTGCTCTATGTCTGTGCCCCGACGCCGTTGCAGGCGGGTGTGGCAGTGGGAATCCAGGAACTTCCACACTCGTTTTACCACGACCTGGCACGCGACTATCAGCGAAAACGCGATCGGTTCTGCCAAGCTCTGGCCCAGGCCGGTCTGACGCCGTCGGTTCCGCAGGGCGCCTACTATGTATTGGCCGATACGTCGCGCCTGCCCGGCACCACGGGAAAAGAGCGGGCGATGTATTTGCTTGAGACGATCGGCCTGGCCGGTGTGCCGGGAGAAGCCTTCTTTTCTGAGGCTGACGGGGGAAAGTTCATTCGATTTTGTTATGCAAAAATCGATGCTGATATCGACGACGCGTGTCGGCGTGTTGCGCGGCTTGGTTAAAAACTGACCGCAAATCTCCCACGCTGTGTCCGATGCTTCGTGTGACCGCTTGTCTACTGGTTCACCAAATGGTAAGTAGAAAGAAGCGATACGAGGTATAAGGCCAACAATGCTCCTACGACACGTCCGCGTCCCTCTCCTACTCGCCTGTGCATTCCTCGCAGCAGCGTGCGTCACGCCAGTGGGTCCTCAGACAGCTTGCATGACGTCGCCTCCTCCACCGATAGTGTCTCAGCCTGATGATCGCCAGATCCTAGCCGGTGAGTGGGAATATACAGACGGCGCTGTCGATGGTGCCGTCGGCCGGCTGATCCTCGATAAGCAGGGGAACGGTCACTATAATTGGAAAGACGGACGATTCGAGACTCAGACGCTCAGTGATCATACCTGGCGGGGCATGTGGTTTCAGAAGGGGAATGATCGGGACGGTGGATTCACGGTTGATTTCTCGCCAGATTTTTCAAAAGGGGAAGGATGCTGGTGGTACAGCCGAATCGGAGCCGACCATGCACCCACGCAAAAGGGCGGAACGTTTCATCTTAGTAAAAAGACTGGTCTCAAGAACGTCATGGGCACTCCACCGGCACCGTGAGAACCCTCGCACCATCGCCGAAGATCGCTAAGGAGCTTCATGGAGGGACGTAAGCATACCCGTTTTGCGGTGCAACTTCCTGTGTCGTTCAGAGGAGACCAACTTTCCCACGGGGGCACGATCTTAAATTTGTCTGCGGAAGGTTGCGCCATTACGTCGGAAACCGTCGCCGACGTAGCAGTATATTTACAGCTGACGATGCAACTCCGGGAGCGAGAGGAGCCGGTTCAGATTGATCTGGCCGCAGTTCGTTGGTCTTCCGCGACGAGGTTCGGTGTAGAGTTTATTAAGATTCGCCCTGAAGAAGAGCAACGGTTGAAGAAGTTTGTCACGGTACTGGAATCAACGAACTGAGCACAGGCGGCCGCAACGACATTCGAGCAGCTATCTCATGGCGACGGCCCGGACTTGTTCATAGGTAGTCAGGCCGGCGAGCACTTTCAGAATTCCATCCTGAACGAGTGTCACCATCCCTTCCTTCGCAGCCAGGCTCTGCATCTCGGTTGTTTTCGCGCGGCTCTGGATCAGGCTTCTCAGTTCATCCGATCCGCGGAGGAGTTCGTGCAAGGCGATCCGACCTTTCAGACCGGTCTTGTTGCAGGTGTCACATCCCCGCCCTCGATAGAGCTGAAAGTCTTCGCGATAGCTCACTCCAAGCGCATCCCACGCCTGTTTACCGTAACCGTGCACGAGTTTATCGAACTCTTGCGCCGTTGGACGGTAAGGCTCCTTACAACTGACGCAGACCCGTTTGCAGAGGCGTTGTGCGAGCACCCCTTGTATGGCGTCGGCGAAGTTGAAGGAATCGCATCCCAGGTCGAGGAGGCGGACCACAGTCTCGACGGCCCCATTCGTGTGCAATGTGCTCAAGACTAAGTGGCCGGTCAGCGAGGCCTCGACGGCAACATCGGCGGTTTCCCTGTCCCGCATCTCCCCAATCATGATGACATCCGGGTCGGCCCGTAAGAATGACCGCATGGCGGCAGCAAAGGTAAAGCCGATTCTGGGATGGACCTGCACCTGGCGAAGGCCTTCCTGGGTGATTTCAATGGGGTCTTCCGCCGTCCAGATTTTTCGTTCGTCTGTGTTGAGATGGTGCAATAGGGCATGCAGGGTCGTCGTTTTTCCGGCCCCGGTGGGGCCCACGCACAAGATCATGCCGTGAGGTTTCTCCGTGATTTCCAGGAGTGCCGTGAGCGTGGCCGGAGCAAACTCCATGGCATTGAGTGGGAAAGGCTCCTTCGCTGTGAGTAACCGCATGACGATGTCTTCATTGTTGCCGGCAGTCGGCATTGTCGCCACGCGCAGCTCTATTTCTCTATCCTGGTTCAGCTTGAAGCGGATTTTCCCATCCTGCGGTTTCCGGCGCTCGGAAATATCCAAACTGGACATGATTTTGATCCGGGACACCAACGCTCGTCGATAGATCGCGGGAATTCGCATATAGGTTGAACAGGTACCATCAACACGAAAACGAATGGCTGTTTCCTTGCGATCTGAGTACGGTTCGATATGGACGTCAGACGCCTCGTGTCGGTAGGCTTCGACAATGATCTGATTCGCGAGGCGTACGATCGCAGAATCGTTTTCGTCAATGACGTCGGAGTCGATATCGAGAGCCTGTTCCTGGTGAGCGTCGCTTACCAGTTCGCCTAGAGTGTCCGCAATGGACCCACACTCGGTTTCTCCGATCGTGGCGCTGAGGAACCGCTCAATGTCACATCGCAGGCCCAAGGCATACCGTATTGTCAGGCCAGGGAAGGCGCGTTGGATGTCATGACCTCTGTCGAGATCATGGGGGTTGTCGATCAGGACATCCAGGATGTCACCCTGCTGCTTCAGCGGAAGCCAGTGGTGCCGACGAAGGTAATCGTGACTGAGAGCATTGAGGAGTTGTGGATCAGCCAGGGTCCGCTTATCGTATGGAATATATGGGCAGTCGAAGAACGTACTCAGTGCCTTGCCCAATGCCGCTTTCGGGATTCGATACTTTTCGATCAGCAGGCTTTCCAGGTCGGTCAATCCCTGCAGGGATTCCTGAATCGCCTTCACGAGATCCGCCTGACGGATGAAGCCCTCGTGGATCAGGGGATCATAGGCACGTGGCTCAATGGTTTTCTTGCCCGACTTCTGGATTGTTCCTATTGCGTGGGTCATGGAGGGCACACGATTCCTTTTGAGTACACTGCTGGCTGCATCGCCACAATCGTAAGTATAAAAGTATTTTTGCCGTTCTCAATGAATATCAAAAAGGGGCACAACCCTTCTCGGGCGCATCACATGCGGGAAGCCGGCAACAAACTTGGGGGGTGAGGCTAGGGAGGCTAGGGAAGTGGGTTGACGACCTCGAAGATGGCCGAATAATCGGAATCGCCAAGTCCCTGCGCAATGGTTCGCTCGAGTACTGGCCTGATCCCCTCCAGACTACTCGTCGTCAGTGCGTAACCGGAGGCTTCCCTGAGGAAGAGCTCCGCGTCCTTCAGGAGGTGACGTGTGGAAAAGTTTGGATGCTGATAGTCACGCGTCAGGAGTCGCGGCAGTTTCTTCTCGAACGCCTGGGCGAACAAGGTGCTCTCTCTCAAGATTGCCATAAAGGTATCTACGGGAACACCCGCCCGCTGCACCATTCCAAGGCTCAGGGCGAACGCCGATATTTCCGCGGCAATTAATTGATTGAGCGCGAGCTTCAGGGACGCAGCCTTCCCAGCAGGACCGATCAGACGCGGTTCCAGACCCAGCGAACCAAACAGCGGACCCCACTGGACAAACTGTTCCTCAGTCCCACCGACCATCACCAAGAGCGTCCCTGCTTGTGCTTCCGCAATGCTTCCCAGCACAGGCGCCTCGCAATACGATCCGCCGACTTGTTCGATCTCGGTCTGCAGGGCCAGGCTCTCTGCCTGAGCGATGGTCCCCATCTGGATCACGGTTTTGCCGTGGAGGGCCGCCAACGAGGCGGGCGTCAGCAGGACGGCACGGATCGCCGCTGCATCAGCTAGCATGAGGACCACACAGTCGGCTTGGGCGATCGCCTGCTCCGGTCGCGTGACCACGGTGACGCCGCAGGCCTGGAGGGGCAGGGCTTTTGTTGTGGTGCGGTTATACACCGTGACGGCATGGCCGACCGACTGGAGTCGTCCTGCAACGGCTCGCCCCAACAGACCGGTACCCAACAGCGCGATGGTCATGGATCAGCTCACTTTCGCTGTGGATGCGAGAGGGCAAGTCCGGCATGGGCCTGGAGCTTGGCTCGCAGATTCTTGTCGGCCGTGGCGGTCACAGCGATGACGCCACGAAACATCGGTGTCGGTTGATTGAAGATGAAAGGATTCCCGGCCGCGTCGCTGATCGTACCGCCGCCTTCTTCGATGAGCAGAACTCCGGCAGCGAGATCCCATTCGTTCTCCGGCTCGATCGTGAGAGTAGCCTGGACGCGACCGGCTGCGACCAGAGCCAGTGCATGGGCGATGGAGTACATGGGGCGGCAATGAGTGGTCTCGGCGAGTGTCGACCATCGTTCGATCCGAAGTTCCCACGCGTTGACCATGATGACAGGATTGAAGTCATGAAGGAGCGAGAATGTGACGCGTGTGCCGTTCAAGAACAGTCCGCCGCCGCGCACCGCAGTGAAGAGTTCGTCGGTCGAGGGATTGAGGATTGCGGCGACGACCGGTGCGCCTCGTTCGACCAACGCGGCAGAAATACAGAATTCCGGTACCCGATTCACCAAAGCCTTTGTGCCGTCGATGGGGTCGACAATCCACACACGCGCATGGGTAAGGCGAGCCGGATCGTCGGGGGACTCTTCCGAGAGCCATCCATCCCCGGGAAACTCCCGGCGCTGCATCGCATGCAGGATACGGTTGACCTCGTGGTCGACAGTGGTGACCGGCGAACGGTCGGGCTTCGTCTGGACTTCGAATCCATCCTTGACGAATTCACTTACCTTCACGCCAGCTTTCCGGATCGCATCGACCAACACTGCCAATTCCCGTTCCATATGGCATGCCTCACAGAGTGGAACAGGAAGAGTACCAGGTCTTACACGATCGGCAAAGCGGAAAGACGGCAGCCGGCGACCAACGCCGATGGTCCTCTTGACCATCGCAGAGAACCTGCGTACAAGCAGGGGAGGCCCGTGAGGTCACGACCGATGAAGCTCGTACAGAAACGATCCAGAAAGACGGGGCTCCCCCCCGGTACCCTTGTCCATATCGGCGAGAAAAAAACGGACAAGGTGACGATTACGGCCTTCAACTACGCTGGCACCCGTTGCGACGAACGCCGGGACTTGTCGTTCGATGCCCTTACGCTGCCGACCGACGGGTCCATGACCTGGGTAGATGTCGGGGGTGTACACAATATGGACATTCTGGAATCTTTCGGGAAACAATTCCAGCTTCATCCCTTGCTCCTCGAAGACATTGCCAACACCGATCAGCGGCCAAAACTCGACGACTATGACACCTATTTGTTCCTCGTCATGAAGATGCTTTCAGTCACCGATCGCCAGGATATCGTTGTCGAACAGGTGAGCCTGGTCCTCGGACGGAACTTTGTGTTGTCCTTTCAGGAAAATGGGACCGATGTCTTCACTCCAGTGCGGGATCGTCTTCGTGGGGGTAAAGGACGCCTGCGGCAATCCGGGGCCGATTACCTGCTCTATGCACTGGTCGACGCGATCGTCGATCAATACTTCGCGGTGGT
>DATEPD010000115.1:0-7023 GCA_035273365.1 Nitrospiraceae bacterium
GCCTTCTCACCAGCGACCAACCCTGGCAGCTATTCCATCTGCCCGCCCTTAGTCTGCCAAGACACCCTCTTCACCCAAGGACGCGCTGTTCCGCGGGCAAGGCCGCAATGAGTGAAAGGCCGAGGGATACCCTCTGAGACGCACGCTGCGACGAATAAGGAGTACCAAGTCTATGCGCGCCGCCGAGTTGGTGAGACGGCGGGGTCCCCCGTTGAGGGCTGAACGATGCCAGCACGCTGCACGGGAAAAGGCGCGTTTCGGCAGGCCAGGGTTGGGCGAGAAGCGCGACTTTTCAGCATGCTGCTAGGCTTTGCACAACGGACAACGGCGTTGTTCAGTCGTCCCGGCCTGCTCCATCGCCGCTAACGCCCGCTCCTTGTTCGGATAATCAAACCACCCGCCTTCCCAAAAATCGCTTGAAGAACCGATCGACGTAGACGGTACCTCAGAACAACGATCCTTGTGGAGCGTGACCCGGTCGATCGAACGCGCGATGTGAACCCAATAGGTCATGGAAACAGCACCTGAGAGGCAGATCACCGCACAGCCCTTCGCACGCGATTCCAGGCCTGAACACACTCATGATTCGCGATCGGATTCTGATTCGATCTACGATGGAGTCTCGTCTATGACCGGGATGTGTGACACAGAGTTAGGGCAGGAGTTGCCACTCATCCTTCTCAATGAAGACCTTGGCGCCAGTCTCAAGCTTCTTTAGATCGTCCTTTTCGAAGAGTCTCTTATACCGCTCGATCCGATCTGGATCGTCGATCCTCTCTTCCTGCATCATTCCGCTCACATTCTTATACTTCCGAATCAACAGGGACATCGAAATCCTCCTCTTTGCCACTAGAAGTCATCTCAGCTCGGTGTGTAGAATAAGGCAAAGCTCAACAGCCGGTCAAGAGCACGTGCTCTGTTCGGTCGTCATCCCGCTTGAGGATATAAGATGCCAATCTACGAATATCATTGCGGACAATGCGAGAAGCAATTTGACGCCACCCAATCCGTCCATGCCAGAGCGGAAGACACCGTGTGCCCTCACTGTCATGCCCAAAGCGCCACGCGGCTCCTGTCCGCTAGCACGACACAAATCAAAGGGACCCGCAAAACCGGCTTCGCCGAAATGAAGGCCTACAGCATGTTAGACGAGCGGATGGAAAAATTTGCTAAACTTCCTCCGCTGATGGGCAAACGCGCCGCCCCTGACGCAGCTCCATCTTCCGATCCCTCTTCCGGGGGCACAACAGAGAACTGACGCAAACCGTAGCCTGTAGGTGAACACGTATCGCCCTTTCCTAACATCTATCCCTACCCCTTGGAGATCGCATGATCGCGAGAGTCGTGTTCTTCCTAGCTCTCAGCCTTCTATTCAGCTGGGAAACGGCCCTCGTCGCCCTTGCGGAAGTTTCAGGGAGCCTCACCATTGCCGGCAACGGACCTGAGCTGACGACGATCGAGCCTCTCGCTCGCGCATTTGAAAAAGCCAACCCGCGAGCCTATCTCGATATTGTCTGGGATGGCAATTCAAAACCCGCTGAGATGGTGAAATCCGGCCGGGCCCACATCGCTGTGACCGGAACCGAGGAACCAGGCCTCTCGGCAATAACCATCGCGTGGGATGGAATCGGGGTCCTCGTGCACCTCTCCAATTTCACGAAAGACGTTACGAAGCAACAAGTGGCCGACATTTTCTCCGGAAAAGTCACGATGTGGTCAGACCTCGGCGGTCCTGAAACGAAAATATTGGTCATCGACCGGCCTCGAAACCAGAATATCCGCGATGCGTTTGAATCACAACTCGGCATGACCGGTAAGATCACAGGCGCCGCCAAGGTGATTGGCTCAGATGACCAGGTCGTCAAGACAGTCGTGGGCACACTGCCTCCTCTGTCCGCGATCACCTACCTGTCCTTGAACCAGGGGTTGTCCGTCGTCTCAGGCGGCGTTGCCGTAAGACTCTTGCCCATCGACAAGATCGAACCAGAGGTCCCCACGGTCAAAGACGGCCGCTATCCGCTCCGGCGCCCTATCCTATTGTTGACCAAACGGGAGCCGCACCCTCTGGCTGAAGCATTCACTCAGTTCGCGCTGTCTCCGGCCGGTCAACAGCTTATTGCCGAAACGTATATTCCGATCAAAGAGAAATAATCATGTCTCAACGTTCTTGAAGGAGGGATCCATGCAGAAGGGGCTGTCGCGGGTGTTCATATTATTGGGACTCTTTGGATTCATGGCTTCTTCCGTCACCGTATCCTACGCGGAAGAGCCGGGCGCGATCGTTGATGGCGCAGGATTTACCCTCTACGATACCGAGTCGATTAAGGGGTTCGATGCCGCAAAGGTCGAACGAGATCCCATCTGTGACCAGAACAAGCGCCCACGGATCGCCAAAGTCGAGCCGGACGAAGCCAAACCAGGAGACAAAGTCGTCATCACCGGTGAAAATTTCGGCACAAAAGAATGTTTTCATACGGTGACCTTCAGCGCGGCCTCGAATACGTCCGTCGTGTTCAAATTCATGAGCGATACGGCGATTGAAGCAACCGTGCCGGAAGCAAAAGCGGGGATGTCGTTCGTCATCATCGTCGCGGGGGGCGGAAGCGCTCAGTCGAAACCCGTCTTGATTAAGTCCAAGTAGGCTCGCTCCATCTAGAAAGCCGGCCGGCTCGGTTGTGTCGGCGATGTGGGTGCCTCGCCCGTCCCGCCTTTCCTGCTCATCATACGTCGTTCGCCCCCTCGCGTATCACAGGCCAGTAGCTGTGGAAACCTGTATCAACATTCCCTAAGATCCAGCCCGTCCGCCTCCGTCCTCCCTCGACACGACTCTTGATCCTATGCTAGCTTACGCGCTCATTTTCGCCTGATCACTCTCGCAGAATCGCGAACGATCTGAGGAGCGAGGGACCCGTATGTTCAAGAAAATTCTGGTGGCCAATCGCGGCGAAATCGCCATGCGAATTATCCGCGCCTGCCGCGAATTGAACATCGCCACCGCAGCCATCTATTCCGAAGCCGACTCGACCGGGATCTACGTCAAAAAGGCCGACGAGGCTTATATGGTGGGACCAGGACCGGTGAAAGGCTTCCTGGACAGCCAACAAATTGTCAATCTGGCACTACGAATTGGGGCCGACGCCATTCATCCAGGCTATGGATTTCTCTCAGAAAACGCGCAATTTGCGCAACTCTGTCACAGCTCAGGCATTACCTTCATCGGCCCGTCGCCACAGGCCATCGACCTGATGGGGAGCAAGATCAAAGCCCGCGAACTGGCTAAGCGGATCGGCGTCCCGATCGTCCCCGGTACTGACGGCGGAATCGTCAATGTCAAGGACGCGCTGTCATTCGTAAAAGACACGGGCTATCCTGTCATCATCAAAGCCAGCGCAGGTGGAGGAGGACGCGGTCTCCGGGTCGTGTGGTCAGATATCGAACTTCGCGAGAACATGGCGGTCGCATCTCGGGAGGCTCATGCTGCCTTCGGCGACGGAATCGTCTTCCTCGAAAAATATATCGAGCGACCGCATCATATCGAATTCCAAATTCTGGCCGATCGGCACGGCAACATTATCCATCTGGGCGAGCGCGATTGCTCGATCCAGCGCCGACATCAAAAGCTCATCGAGATCGCACCATCCTTGATTCTCACGCCAAGTCTTCGTGCCGAAATGGGGGAGGCGGCCATCGCCATCGCCAAGGCAGTCGATTATGATAATGCCGGCACCGTCGAGTTTCTCCTCGATCAGGAGAACCGCTATTACTTCATGGAGATGAACCCCCGCCTCCAAGTCGAACATACCGTGACCGAGCAGATCACGGCCATCGACATCGTACGCAATCAGATCGCTATTGCAGCAGGAATGCCTCTGGAGATCACGCAGCAGGAGGTCACGCTTCAAGGCCATGCCATTCAGTGCCGCATCAACGCGGAAGACCCCAAAAACAACTTCCGTCCTTACACCGGCACCATCACAGCCTATCTCTCGCCGGGCGGAATCGGGGTGCGCATCGACGGAGCGGTCTACAAAGACTACGCGGTGCCGCCCTACTATGACGCCCTGTTAGCCAAGCTCACGGTGCGCGGCCGTACGTGGGAAGAAACCGTGAGCCGCATGAGGCGCTCGCTCGAAGAGTACGTCTTGCGCGGAGTGAAGACGACGATCCCCTTTATGATGGAGATTATGCAAGACCAGGATTTCATGGCAGGACATTTCGACACGTCCTATCTGGAGACGCATCCTGAACTGTTCAATTACCATGACTTTGAGCAGCCGGAGGATCTGGTGCTGGCACTCTCTGCCGCCATCGCCGCCTACGAAGGGCTGTAACCGAATCACTGCCTATCAACCCAGCGATCCGATGATGAGATAAGGCATAGATCAGGACATTATGTCGACACGACGAACCTCACGAACACAGAGATCCAAGAAGCGGACAGCCGGACCATCCGTCCGGACGTCGAAGACACGTGCACTCAGCGGCCGAGAGCTGACCATTCAACCGGCGACGGGCAAGCCTATCTTAATTACCGATGTCGCCTTGCGCGACGGCCATCAATCGCTCCTGGCTACGCGCATGCGGACGGAGGACATGCTCCCCATAGCCCAAAAGCTCGATGCCGTCGGCTATTGGTCTCTCGAGGTCTGGGGTGGCGCCACCTACGACACGTGCCTCCGTTTCCTGAAAGAGGATCCCTGGGAACGGCTTCGGGCGCTACGTGCTGCCATGCCCAATACCAAGCTCCAAATGCTGCTCCGCGGGCAGAATTTGGTCGGATATCGGCACTATGCCGACGACGTGCTGGAGCGGTTCATCGAACGGTCCGCCGCGAATGGCATCGACGTCTTTCGCATCTTCGACGCGCTGAACGATGTCCGGAACGTCGAACGGGCCATGCGAGAAGTGAAAGCCTGCGGTAAACATGTCGAAGCCGCCATCAGCTATACCGTGAGTCCCGTTCACAGTGTGGGCCGATTTGTCGACATGGCCAAAACGTTGGAGGATTTGGGAACCGATACGCTCTGCATCAAAGACATGGCGGGGCTCTTGGCCCCGCTCGACGCGTATCACCTCGTACGCCGGATCAAAGCGGCGGTGAAAGTCCCCATCCATTTGCATTCACACTACACCTCGGGAATGGCTTCGATGACCTCCCTCATGGCGATCCTCGGAGGGCTGGACATGCTGGATACCTCTATCTCGCCGTTGGCCGGAGGCACCTCGCATCCGTCGACGGAAACGCTGGTGGCCTCGCTGCGCAACACCCCATACGACACGGGGTTGGACCTTGCGTCGTTCCTCCCGATCACCGAATACTTCCGCACCGTACGACGAAAGTATCGGCAGTTCGAAAGCGAGTTCACCGGGGTCGATGCTGAGATCCTCACCTCGCAGATTCCCGGTGGCATGCTCTCGAATCTCGCCGCGCAATTAACAGAACAGAATGCGCTCGATCGGATGAAAGAAGTTCTGGATGAAGTGCCGCGCGTCCGAAAGGAACTGGGCTATCCCCCGCTTGTCACCCCAACCAGTCAAATTGTGGGCACCCAAGCCACGCTCAACGTCCTGACAGGCGAACGGTACAAAGTCATTACCACGGAAACCAAGAACTACTTTCTCGGACTTTACGGACGTGCACCGGGGCCCCTCGATCACGCCATCATGGCTCGCGCCATCGGTGACGACCAGCCGATCAAGACGCGGCCCGCCGATCGCTTGGAGCCTGAACTCGAGGCCACTAGAAACGATCTGCCCGCCACGGCCACCACGGTGGAAGATCAGCTGTCGTTTACCCTGTTCCCTACGATCGCGCGAGACTTCTTTGAGGCGCGCGAGAAAGGAGACTTGACGCTGGAGCCCCTTGAGGGCTTTTCCTCGAGTGGATCCGTCGCGGCCACCGAACTCCATTTGGCCCCAGCAGAGTTCAACGTCACGGTTCACGGCGAAACTTACCATATAGAGGTATCCGGTTCTGGACGGAAGGTCGACGGCCGCAAACCCTATTACATTCGGGTTAACGACAAACTCGAAGAAGTCTCATTGGAGCCGATCCAGGAGGTCCTGGCCGGCGTACCGGAAGCTCCCGATGTCGGTACTAGCGCCAAGCCCAAACGGCCCAAGCCATCAAAACCAGGAGACGTGGCCCCCCCGATGCCGGGTCGCGTCGTCAAAGTGCTCGTCACTATCAATACGGTGGTCAAGGCCGGTGCCCCCCTTCTCATCATCGAGGCCATGAAGATGGAAAGTCAGGTCCCGTCGCCGATCGATGGAAGAGTCACTGCCATCCTGGTCGCCGAAGGCGACAACGTGAAGACGGATGAAACAGTCATCCAGCTGGAGTAGTCCGACAGCTCCGCATGCCTCCGGTCGCGCATGTGGGCAGTTCTACATGACCCTGTGTATCGCTAGTGTGTTGTGGCATATCATGACCGCCTGCTCCTCTCCATCGTCGATCCCAGCGCAGTTTGACGCCATTGAGCGCATGCCCATTCACACCGCCCTGGTCCACGACCAGCGGATCGCGTATCTGGATGTCGGCACAGGCCCGCCGGTCATCCTGATCCACGGCTTCGGGGGATCGATGTGGCAATGGGAATATCAGCAGCATGCGCTGTCGCAGCATTTCCGCGTCCTCACCCTTGATTTGCCCGGCGCAGGGCTGTCCGATAAACCTGAGATTGACTACCGACCCGATCAGATGTTGGACTACTTTGTTGGATTCATGGACGCCGTGAAGATTCCGCAGGCCACGTTAGCCGGCAATTCTATGGGCGCCGGCTTGGCCATCGGTATGGCGCTGTCCCATCCCACACGGGTCAACAAACTTGTCCTGATCGGCGGCTTACCACAACACGTCATGAAGAAACTCACTAGCCCGTCCGTCAGGCAGGCCTTAGAAACCGGTGCGCCATCCTGGCTCGTCTCATTCGGCAACATGCTGTTCGGTGGCCTGATGACCGAGTCAATCTTAAAAGAAATCGTCCATGACCCGACACTTCTCACGCCGGCCGTCATTGAGCG
>DATEPD010000116.1:0-3472 GCA_035273365.1 Nitrospiraceae bacterium
CCGACGCACTGATGGACGCCTGGATTGAAGATTTTCACCAAACGCCGAAGAAGACCAAATGGAGGATGGGCCGGTCTCGGTCGCACGACGGCAGTTGAGGGAAGTCACGACCATCGCGTAGACGCGCGCCGGCGTTGCAGCGGTCTGGTGCCCCCAGTCGGACTCGAACCGACACTGTGCGGATTTTACGTAGGGACGGCCCGCCGAACAGCTAACTCGCGTGACGTGCGCAAACGCCTGTCGCCGATTGCATTCTTTGCAGCTTCCTGCAAATCTCGTGCGAGTACGGTGCGCCTCCGGTTCGGCTCCGCTTCGGCTCGGCAACGCCCCCCGGTCGCCGGTATCGCGCCAGTATTTCGGAGTTTGCTAAGAGCGCGCGACCCCCGACAAAAATGACCGGGACTTGTCGGAGGGCGGCCGTACACTGACCAAGCAGACCGAACGTGTGTGCTATCCGAACGCGACAGAAAGACATTGACATGACGGCGAGCAGTGAGGCGGCATCAGCACAGCCGGCCAACGAAGCAACGCCTGCGGGCGCACCCCGCCTCCACGATTTGATCGCCAAGTCGAGCGGACTGCTCTTCACGAACGGTCATTACGACGATGCCGTGTTCAACGCGTTCAAGGCCGTCGAGGATCGCGTTAAGACGCTTAGCGCCAAATCGGAGATCGGTAAGCGCCTGATGACCTATGTGTTCAATCAGGAAGCACCGGCGCTCGACATCACCTCACCTAACGCCGACACCTACCAGAAGGCGGATGAACGTGAGGGCTACATGTTCCTGTTCATGGGCGCCGCGCTCGGAATACGTAATCCACGCGGCCACGGTGGCAATCTCGACACTCCAGAGGATGAGGCTGCCGAAATGCTTGTCCTCGCGAGCCTGTTGATGCGTGCTCTGGATCGCGCGGAGGAACAGTTGGCGCTGCAACCTCCCGAGCCGGACAACAGCGGTGAATGGGATGAGGACGATGACGACGATGGACCGGGTCCTCTGGATCGAATCGCAGCGATGGAAGATGCCATGCCGGAAGTCAAGGCGACGGTCGAAGAAATGGCGGTCTGCCTAAAGAAATTCACGTCGCTCACAAATGAGTACACGCCGAAGATCAATGCCGTCGCACAGAATCCCAAGATGTCCGCACGTTTGGTTGTCGTGCAATCGCTTGCCGACGAGCTCAAGCCTCCCGCGCAGAAGTTCCGGGAGTTGGCAGCGGACTACGTTGGTCAGATAGTTGAGTTAGACAGCGGGCTTGGTGCCTTCACCGAGCTGCAACCGTATGCGAACATGTCGACCGAGGAACAGGCTCAGTACCTATTCCTCGCCGAACAAGTCCGAAACTTGCGTGAGGCGAGCACGCAAGCTGTCGCCGGTGCTGCCGCGATGAGCCAGAAGTTCACGGGCGTGGCGAAGCTCAGCAAAGCCTTGAAGAAGCCATCCGCCGACCTTCGGGATGGGGTCCGACAGCTGCAAAGCGTGTTGCACTACTACGACGAATGGGTGAACGGCTTCAAGGAAATGGGAGTATGGGGAGACGAATCTTAGTTCGGGCAGGCTAGAGAATGCACATACGAAATCGCTGTCACACATCTACTCTCGCACTCTGCCGATAAAAACGGGTCTGCTGCACGGATAGGTGACAGCCTTGGTTACGCGGCTCGCTGAGCCGGTGTGGTCATGATTGCTTCGAATTCGATGGGGGTCAACCGGCCGAGAGCGGCTTGGCGGCGGCGCCGGTGGTAGGTGCGTTCGATCCAGGTGACGAGCGCAGTGCGTAGTTGCTCGCGGGTGTCCCAGCGGTGGCGGTCCAAGACGTTCTTCTGGAGCAAGCTGAAGAAGCTCTCCATGGCCGCGTTATCGCCGGCAGCGCCGACGCGGCGTAGCGGACGCGAAAACAGTAGTGCCACTACAGCGGAAGAAGGCCTGACGTCAGTCTTGGGGTTCTTCCGGTGTGTCATCGACGGGTGCCTGCGTATGTTGTTCGATCTCCGTTAGAAATTCTTTGGCTGCCTTCAATTCGCGTTGATCGTGTTGGACTCTGGCTCGAGCCCTCCGCGTGCGACGTAGGCTTTCCTCATCGCCTGGGACGGTATAGACCCAAAGGCCTTTATCGGGTTCGTTGCCGGTGTTGAGGGCATCGGCTACCTCACCGATCTTGTCTGAAATCTGTTTGGTCGGATCGCCGGGAGGTACGCGCAGCATGTTCTTGAACAGCTTTGGATCCAGCCATACCGGGTTCCGGTATGGCTTCTTAGGCTTCCTGCACGTTCTGCGGCGAAAATCGGGAACCATTGTGTCAGTGAATGATACGTCGCCCACAATGTCATTGTCGGAAAGCTCCTCACCAAGCGCCTTCCTATCTACAGCGCTGTCAATCACAGTTCGCCACTCTTGACCAGGAGCGAGAACACCTATGTGTGAAGGCATTTGAAGAGTGTTGATTTCGATGCCATCGGACGCCTTCACGTACGGCACTACCGGAAAGGGCGGCGATGTAATGTGGATTCTGTACGCCGTGGTCTGGCCAAAGTTCTTGATGACAAGATCGGTATGCTGCCACCCGTTCGGGTTGTGATCAATGAAGACAACGACATTGGGTTGCGCCATTCTTTCACGTGTTCTGCGAGCCTCGACCACTTGGTAATATGCAAATATCGCTGCCGCGACTGCTATGCCCACCGTGGATCCGTCGGCGATTGCCGACCACGCTTCAGACCGCATTCTGCCAGTCCTCGGTTGTGTAGGTGCGGGCGAACATCACCACATCTCCTGCCCACGGCGTGAATCCGGTCGTATACGGCGCACGCAGTTCTGGACTTTTCTGGTTGATGAGCCCGCGAACGCCATCCTTGCCTTCAAAAAGCTTGTCGAACTCGAGAACGGTGTTGCACACGTCCGTCAGGTCAGGGTGAAGAATCGCCAACAGACGTCTGTTGACATTCCGCAGTGCTCTGTGAATCTCCATTGCCATTTGAATGATGCTGGGATCGCCTGGCTTGCTGGCTAATTCAGATTTGAGTGTCGCGTTGATCTTGCCTGACTCAATTAACGCACCTCGGTCCATCGTCAGGTCAACGAAGGCAAAGGGATTCCCCTTGTTGGCGTATGCCTCGACCGATATTGAAACGGCGCGGATTGTACCGTGGATCATCACGTTGCGGAGCCTGTACAGGTAGCGGTATCCGAAGTAGTCGTCGTACATCGCGCCGAAGATGTCTTTAGCCGCCTGGAACTCAGGACCGTTCTTCGTGAACTTCGCGCTTATCTCTTCGTACGTTCGCTCCTGGTGGTAGCAGAGCATTGAGACTAAGGAGAGGACGGAACCGCGGAACCGGACTCCAAGGGACACCATCTCATCCGAGTGACCATCGATCTTTACTGGTCCTGTGGCGAACTTGGTGCTGACGTCCTTCCACATATCTACGAGCGATTTGAACGCTTCTTCGTAATAAGTGAACAGGTTCTCG
>DATEPD010000117.1:0-3509 GCA_035273365.1 Nitrospiraceae bacterium
CGTCGTCCAAGTACAATGATGTGATCGATGAATGTGACTCCGTTCTCGACTCGCACCATTTCTTTTGGAAGCTGCTTTGCCTGGATATCGTTGAGCGGTACTTCGTCGCCCTGGTTCAGGACCATCCTTGTGTTGTAAACGACGCGGTCACCTTTCTTGGCTGGCGCTCCCGCTCCTTCTCGCTCGTCAAGCAGTTTGAGCCCGCTCATCCGCTTCATCAGTACAAGACAGTTCTGAAGGATGGTTGAATGCCGCTCCTCGCTTCCACACGGACTGAAACCCGTCCAACGATGCGTCCGTCTTCGGTTTCGACGTCCACGCGCCAATCACCGGGATCGAGCCGTTGCTTGAACGTGTAGGTCCGATAGCCGCCTTCCCGGCCGCCGGAAATCTTGATGGCAATCCGGTCGGCATGAGTGAACGGCTTGTTGCTGTTCGAACGGAAGTACCAGTGATGGTAGATCGTCGTATTCAAATCGACCGGAGCAAAGACCGCCGTGAAGCAGTAGATCGGTTCGTCGGCAGGGAAGGTGTCATCCGATCGTTTCCAGAGTTCATACCACTCTTTCTCGAACGAGAGTTCGAATCGGTCGCCGGTCTTCTTCACCTCGTGATAGATCCCGCCGAACTTCATCGAGAGTGGCACGGGAGGAATCCAATTGAGGAAATAAAACCCGACGAGCAGACCGATGAGCGCGAAGGCAGGAGCCGTGACCAAGACCGCCTCGCGCTTCGAACGATCCGCATTCTCGCGATAGACCAACTGGACCACCCGGAAAGTCACAGCTGCGCTCAGAACGGCTCCAGCCAGAAAGATCGCGGCATTCATGTACCCGGTCATGACCGGCAGAAAGAATGTGAAAAAGGCAAAGCAGACGAGGGCGTAGAGGCTGACGAGCAGGCGCAAATTCGAGAGACGATCGCGCAGAAATTCGTTGGCAATGAGCAACACGATGAGCAGAATAAAGAAAATCCCCGTACTAGTGAGGGTCGCACTACGGGAATAGAAAATCGTATAGGCGCTGAAGAGCCCGCCTAAAAGAAACTGGCTGGCCATTGGATAATAGGATCTACTCCGGAGGACCCAGCGGGTGGAGGGGGAAAGATTCGCCAGTTGCTCGCGGTCCGGCGCAGGCTCGATCCCCAATCGCCCGGTCAACACGATCAGCACGCCCAAAAGCAAGAGATAGATCAGCAGCAAGAGATTGTCTTGAAGCCGATCTATGCGGGTGAGCGTCAGAGTGTCATAGGCGACACCAGAAGAAAAGAACACGGCAGGCATGAAGGGCTTGGCAAGAACCGATTGTACTCTGGCCAGCGGGCTCATGCCTCCACTCTGCGTAATGAGAAGGAATTGATCAACGAAAATGGCGAATCGAGCCGATGCAACTTGTCACTCGCCACGCGTAACTGGTCAGTCGTCCGTCACACGAAGGGGGGCAAAGGTGCATACACCACCGGATGACCGATCAGCCGCTCCAGCCAACCGATCATCATCGCTTCTTCCAGCGGGGCTTTATTCAGACGAACTTCGATAGCAAAGCCCGCGCTTGAGCCCACAACGCCGACGATGGCCGATGCCTCTCCTCCGTTTGGGAGCAGCTCCTGAGTTTGGAATTCGCAGAGCGTAGAGTACAGACGTCCGTCCGGTTCGATCGTGGACCGAATCTCCGGCAAGTCGTCGAGGGGACAATGCACCGAGCAGCGATAGACAGAGCGAGCGGGGGGATCAATTGCGTGAAAGTCGATGAGCGCGTCCTCTGCGAAACCCGTCAAATAGGTTCGGACACTGGCTGGTTCGGGTGCGGAGGTCGCAGCCAACTTACAGGCCGGTACCAGGAATTCGTAGGCATCTGCCGTGTTGTATTCAAATTGACAAGGCCCAAAGGCATCGGGCCAGGAGCAGAAGAATGGTACGGAAGGATCGACCGGACGCAAAACCAGTTGCTGTTTCTCAACCAATGTTTCGATGGGAAGCTCCAAAAGCGTAATCGCTTCGAGAAACGCTGTGCGCCGTTCCTCCAGCCACTGCGCCCGTTCGGAATCGCCGCGGGTCTCACCGGGAGTGATGACGTCTTTCGTGTGAAGCCGGACGCGGATGAACGAATGGGCGTGGCGAAATCCCAGCCAGAGCATGCTGAGGGGATCGTGCAGCCGTAACGGATCGCGAATGCGCCAGGGATGGCTGATGGAACAGTAGGTGCCCACATCCTGATAGCGCTGGTATACCGTGTGGTAGGCTCCGGTCAGAAGGAAAAAATCGCCGCGCCAGTCCTCCCGGACGTGTATCAGGGTCACATCTTCCGTGGACCACGCGTCCAGCTGGTCAAAATCTTCGGGAGACTCGACCGTCCACTCCTCGACGTAACAAATCACGTCTCTCGCAGGCACCGCCGGCTTCAATCCCAACGCAGCCAGGCGTTCGCCCATGACAAGCACCTCACCGAAGGTCAGCGGACTCGTCGTTTCCCAACGGCGTTCACGCACGGTGAGTCATCTCTTCCCCCGGCCCATTAGCGGACCGGTCGCAGAGCCTTCTGCACGATGGTCGTATCGTCGAGGTACCGATCGATGCCGTCCTTCAGCGTCGCCGCCAGTAACTGTTGCACATCGTCTTCACTAAACCACACCACGGTATCGCGCTGTGCTCCTTCAATACCTCTGGTCGTCGAACTCTGATCGCCAAGGTTCCTTGCGGTAACCACCAGTTTGCTGCTCGTGTTCACCGCCGTCGAGAAGAGTCGGCTCTTGGCGTTGGCTGAAAAATCGAGTAGCTGCCCACTGATGACGATATCGGCATCGTTCAGATTCGTGACGGCTCCGCTCGAAGCCATACGCACCATCCAGGCCCGATCCTTCCATCCGCGCGTTTTTAGCCGATCGGCAATAGCCTGGGCCACCACGTCTCCCGGCCGCTCTCCCGCCACGTTGAAGTAGGTCACCCCGCCCCACAAATGGGTCCGCAGACCGAGCCGACTCTTATCCAGTCGCCGATCCTCGAAGGGTTCGATGACAATTCTCACCGGTTCCGGCTCCTGGTATTGCGCCACGGGCTGTTTCAGCTGAAGATCCAGATATGCCGTTTTCCCGGTACCCCCGCAGCCCATCCCCATCAGCAAACTTGCCATAATTGCGATACCGACGCCCAGTCGTTGCCTTAATTGTTTCACGTTATCATCCTCCTAGCGAGTGGCCTGCTACGCCGTAGAAGCAAGCCCAGTGTACCCAAGTTGCTACTCAGAGACAAATATCGAGGGGCAGGCTGCTGAAAAATCCCGCTAGCGGCGTTCTCGCCTCGAAAGCATCCTCAACGGGGACCCGGCCGCCTCACCAACTCGGCGGCGCGCACAGACGTGGTGCTCCTTATTCGTCGCACCGTGCGCCCCAGAGAGTACGCCTCCGGTGCTTTCATCGGCTGCGGCCTTGCTGATCGGTCTTTTTGAGCAGCCTACTTGGGAGTTCAGCTGTTATACGCAGCCGACTAGCGCGTGACGATGGGCAAGATGGCT
>DATEPD010000118.1:0-5927 GCA_035273365.1 Nitrospiraceae bacterium
TGCGGGACTGTGGGGGCGCCGATTCCTCCTGAAAACGTCGGTGTGAACTTGACCATAGAACGGCAAAAAAAGAAAGAGTTACTCGAAGAGAAACAGCGCGAGGCTGCAGAGGAAGCCGAAACGGCCGAGCCACAACCAGACTCAATGCTCCAGGGACAGGACGTCAATCTCCCCCCGTTACAACCGGTGGGTACCCGGTGATGTTCAAGCCGGCAGTTACTAGACCTGTGTGGCCGGATCAAGTTATACTCGTTTGCATATGCAGGTGTGCCTCCTGCCGTAGCATCTTCACCGTAGAGATACGATAGAATCCGGCGATGAAAACAGATACAAGTCAACAGAAGCACACCTTGTCGGATTGAGCGCTTCGAGGCCGAGCACACGGAGCCGCAGTCCGATCCAACGCAGAAGGCAGTGCAGTCAACCAGAAGGAGCCGCTCAGAACATATCAACGAACGCATTGGCCACCTCAGCCAAATAGCCGGACAGAGGGAAGGAGGATCGATTCATGGAGCTTATTCAACCTACGCGGCACGGTCAGCTCGTTGGGCAAGCACCAGTGGTCAAGCGTTCACCGAGCAAGCGGCTGTTGCTGGTCGATCCTTATCCTCGCAATAACCCCTATCGGTTGACTGCGTCGGAACGGCGCGCGGTGTGGTTTCCCAAGCTGAGCTTGCCGGTGATCGCGGCCTATACGCCGGAGAATTGGGAAGTCAGTTTGGTCGACGAAGCGGTTCAAGATATCGATTTTGACGTTCCGTGTGACATGGTCGGCCTCTCCATCATGACCTGCTATGCTCCTCGTGCCTATGAGATTGCAACGGAATTTCGCAAGCGAGGCAAGGTCGTGGTCTTGGGGGGCGTTCATCCCACATACTGCCCCGACGAAGCGCTTCAGTATTGCGACGCGATCGTCTGTGGAGAAGCCGAAGAACTGTGGCCGCAGCTGGTCGCGGACTATGAGGTGGGGAAGATGCAGCGCATGTATAAGATGACCGCGTTCCCCCCGCTGGACCGCTATAAGAGCCCCCGTGTCGAATTGCTGAGCCCCGACTCGTATATGACGAGACAGTGCAGCTTTACGACTAGAGGATGTCATTTCGATTGCGAATTCTGTAGCGTGTCCCCATTTAACGGAAAGACCACGCGTCGTCGGCCTGTGCAGGAAGTGATCACAGAACTCCGAAATGTTCAGCGATGGATTCGCAGTGAATTGGTCGAACGATTACGGGACGAGCCGATGTGGAGCGCCTTTATCACTGCGCTTCGGCTTCGGGTGGGAATCGAGGACGGCAGCATTGTTGCGTTTGTCGATGACTTGCACAACAGCAACCGCGCCTACTGTCGTGAGCTCTGGGCCGCGCTGAAGCCGCTCAAGATTAAATGGGGCTGCCAGTCCACGATGTTTCTGGCTGACGACGAAGAGATGGTCAAACTTGCGGCTGAAAGCGGCTGTGTGTCGGTCTTCGTCGGGATGGAATCGCTCGATGAAGACGCGCTGGACGAAACGAATAAACCGTTTAATCGAGTCCAGAAATTCACCAGGGAGATCAAGATGTTCCACGATTACGGGATCATGGTGAATCCCGGGATCGTGTTCGGATTCGACAGCGACGATGTGACCGTATTCGAACGGGCCGTCGATTTCTTGACGAAGAACCAGGTCGAATTGGCGTACTTCAACGTGTTGACGCCTCTTCCCGGTACGGCGCTATTCGACCGATTTGAAAAGGCCGGTCGTATCTTCGATAGGAACTGGGCCAAGTATGACGGCAAGCATGTGGTATTCCATCCGAGCCGGATGACTACTGAGCAACTACAAGACGGTTTCCACTGGGCGAACCATCAATTCTATTCGATCCCTTCGATCTGGAAACGACTGTCCGGCACACGTCAGCGTTTTCTTCCGCGATTAGAGATGAATCGGGAATTTCGAAAACTGGTGAAGCGAACCTGCCCCAAGGGGTCCGTGTCGCCGCTGGCAGGGGTGTTGAGAAATCTCCAGGCGAAGCTCCCGGTGTTGGACAAGGAGCAACTAATCCCTAGCGCGCTGCATGCATTGAAACAGCATTTCGACCCGAATGCGCTCTCGGCGCAACAATTGATATTCCACATCAAGGCCAAGCGGCATGATAAGTTTGCTGCGCTGTTCGTGGACCTTGATGGTACTCTCGATCGCCTGAATGCCTTGGAATTGATTAAGCGCATTAAGGAAGCGGCCAATCATGCACGTATGGACATCATCGTCAACTTCGAACACCTCAAGCTGGCGACGCCGGACGCCCTTAAGGCGTTGATGGATTCAGACGCGATGAAGGTCGCAATTCCGAATGTGAAAGTCCGCTTTCGCAAGTTTAAGGATGCGTTCGAGGCCTCCTTGCAGGGCTTCTCGCTCTCAGGCTTGCAGGGCTTCTCGCTCGCAGGCCTTGATCATCTCAGTGAAGATTCACAGGATGCATAACTTCGAGTATAGACATGGCGAACTCTATTGCGAGCAGGTACCGATCAGTCGGATTGCGAAAGAGGTCGGGACGCCATGCTACATCTATAGCTACGCAACCCTCGTTCGTCATTTCCGGGTATATGATGGAGCCTTCAAAAGCATACCTCATGTGATTGCATTCGCCATGAAGGCCAACTCCAATCTTGCGATCCTCCGCGTCATGGCACAGGAGGGAAGCGGAGTGGATATTGTATCCGGCGGGGAGCTCTTTCGGGCGCTCAAGGCTGGTGTTCTTCCTTCAAAGATCGTGTTTGCGGGCGTCGGCAAGACCTCTGAGGAAATCCGCGAGGCCTTGAAGGCCGACATCCTCATGTTCAACGTCGAATCGCCGGCCGAGTTGCAGGCGATCCATGAGGTGGCGGCTTCGGTTGGGACCAAGGCCCGGGTTGCCCTGCGCATCAATCCCGACATCGATCCGAAAACCCATCCCTACATTTCGACCGGTCTTAAGAAGAGCAAGTTTGGGATCGCGGCCGAACGGGCGCTCGAAGAGTTCACGATGGCTTCCTCTCTCGCCAACATCGATGTGGTGGGAGTCCATAAGCATATCGGGTCGCAGTTGACAGACGTCACACCGTTTGTCGAGGCCGTGAAGAAGGTGGTGAAGCTGGTTGAAACCCTGAAGGCTCAGGGTATCAACATCCGGTACGTCAATATCGGCGGCGGGCTAGGCATTACTTATTCGGACGAAACGCCGCCGTTACCACAAGATTTGGCGGACGCGGTGTCACCGCTGCTGAAGAGTTTAAATGTAACCCTTATTCTTGAGCCGGGCCGCGTCATCGTCGGCAACGCCGGTATTCTGGTGACGAAAGTGTTGTATCGGAAGGACGGTGAAGCGAAACGGTTTATTATCGTCGATGCGGCGATGAACGACCTGATCAGACCCAGCCTCTATGGAGCCTATCATGAGATTCGCCCCTTGACAGAAGCGGTGTTACAGCGGACTAAGCACAGTGTGGATGTTGTCGGCCCGGTCTGTGAGTCCGGCGATTTTCTGGCGAAGGACCGGTCATTGCCGGAGGTCAACCCGGGTGACATGCTGGCGGTGATGAGTGCGGGGGCCTATGGATTTGTGATGGCCTCCAATTATAATTCGCGACCGCGAGTACCGGAGGTTCTGATCAAAGACGGAGACATCCACGTCATCAAAACTAGAGAGACCTACGACGATTTGGTAAAGGGCGAAACGATTCCGGCATTTCTCAGCTGAACAATGGGCGCGACAGACGCGTCGACGACGAAGGGGCAACATGTTTACAGGTGCATTGATCGCCATCGTAACCCCGTTTCGGAATGGCAAAGTCGACGAACAGGCTTTCGGCGATCTCGTAGAATGGCAAATTGCCAGCGGGACAAACGGAATTGTGCCCTGTGGCACCACTGGCGAATCTGCCACCCTATCGCATCAGGAACACCACCGTGTAATCGAACTGACCGTCGAGGTGGTCAACAGGCGCGTCCCCGTCATTGCCGGGTCTGGGTCCAACAGCACGGCAGAAGCGGTGTCCCTCACGAAACACGCCAAGCAGGCAGGGGCCGATGGCGCGCTGATCATTACTCCCTATTACAACAAGCCGACCCAGGAAGGGCTGTACCGACATTACAAAATGATCGCGGAGTCCGTGGAGCTTCCGCAGATCCTGTATAACATTCCAGGGCGGACCGGTGTGAACATGTTACCCTCTACTGTCGCGAGGCTGTGTGGGTTACAGAACATTGTGGGGATCAAAGAGGGGAGTGGATCAGTCCAGCAGGCTTCAGAGATTGCGAGTAATTGCGGCGACCGGATGACGGTTTTGGCGGGAGATGATGCCCTGACGTTGCCTATGATGGCAGTCGGAGCAAAGGGGGTCATTAGTGTGACCTCGAACGTCGTTCCATCCGAGATGGCTCAATTGGTGCAAGCCTTTTTGACCGGCCGCATCGATGAGGCGCGCAGGATTCATTTTGCCTTATCACCTCTGTTCAACGCACTCTTTTATGAGACCAATCCAATTCCGGTGAAAACTGCGCTGGGCATGATGGGGAAAATCGATCCGGAACTGCGGCTGCCACTGTGTACCATGGCGACCGAGACGAAGAATCAACTCACAAGGGTCTTAAAGGATACAAGCCTCATTTAGTGGAGGGCGTAAAGTTTCAAATGATCAAGGTCATTGTTGCCGGAGCTGCCGGTCGCATGGGTTGTCGGCTGGTTGCGCTGATCAAAGATTCCACCCTCTTGACATTGGCCGGTGCAATCGAAGGAAAGGGCCACCACGCGTTGGGCGACGATGCGGGAGAGACAGCGGGTTGTGGCCGCGCAGGCCTTCCGATTACCGACGATTTTGCCGCGCTCCTTGACAGGGGTGAGGTGGTCGTCGACTTTTCCGCACCTGAAGCTTCCCTCCAGCACTTACGCACGGTGGCGCAACATCGACGAGCCATGGTGATCGGCACGACGGGGTTTTCGGCTACCCAACTCGAAGAGATCAAATCCCTTGTGTGCCAAGTTCCCTGCGTGTTGTCTCCCAACATGAGCGTAGGGGTCAATCTGATTTACAAGGTCATCAGCGAAATGGCGAAAACACTGGGGGACGATTACGATATTGAAGTGATTGAAGCGCATCATCGTTTGAAAAAGGATGCGCCGAGTGGGACGGCGCTCAAGATTGCAGAAGTCTTGGCGGCAGCGGTGAATCGCGATCTCGATCAAGTCGGTGTCTATACCAGAAAGGGTCTCATTGGGGAACGGAAGAAGGGCGAGATCGGGATTCAAACAATCCGTGCCGGCGACATTGTCGGCGACCACACGATTCTCTTTGGCGGGATGGGTGAACGCATCGAAGTGACCCATCGAGCGAGCAGCCGAGATACCTTTGCCCGAGGCGCCTTGCGTGCGGCTCGATGGGTGGTTCGGCAGCCTCCAGGCCTGTACGACATGATGGACGTGCTGGGATTACGATAGTTCCTCTTCTCTGCTCCGACTCCCCACATCGTGAATCTGACCTGCAAGTATCTGCTGTTGTAACAGGTCTTCTGTTGAAGCACTATTTGGCTCACATTAGCTAAGCGGTTGGAGAGATACGGAGGCATCCTATGGCGCGGGAGGGGGGCGCATCATGGTTCTATACCCAGTGCAGGCGCTGGTCTGGTGTTCCGTTTTGTATTGATCGCACGATAGCGGAATGAAAGTTGGGCGCGTGATCTCCGAAACTTACAGATGATGGCGTGGGCTGGTGAGGTAGATCACGAATGGTCGACCTAAAGATCCCTTCTGCTTGGCGTCGATTAATGTCTCGCGGTAATAGGCCGAGGTTCTTGGTCCGCCGATTTCCTGCGACCACAATTCAAACAAGCAAATACTGTGATCGCAAGCCCTGCGTTCAGATCCACTGCCCGTTCCGGCAACATCGCCCCGCGGCATTTATCGCAAATCGTC
>DATEPD010000119.1:0-2182 GCA_035273365.1 Nitrospiraceae bacterium
GATAGTGCGGGTAAAAACATTCTTTGAACGCGTATTGGCTTGTGCCCGCACACCGCGTCACTTTGAATATATGTTTGGATCAGTCCGGGAACATTACGGGCAGCTTAAGGGAAAGAGACAGTCGGAACAGAGGAATCGAGAGTGAAGTGCAGCCCAGGCCCTCAAGCCAGTGGTGGTGACCCGCATCACAAACATCAGCAATTTCACCCGATAACGAGCGTGCCATACCGGAAATCCGATGGCCAGCTGTCGGAATGCTACACGGTGACTGGTTCAACTTCCTTCGCAGCTTTCGCTGCAAGGCTGTTTTTCCGATTCTTGCAGATCGTCTTATCGATGATCGCTCCGCAATTGACACATTTCCAGGCATAGAAAACCAGGAAGAAATCCGAGAAGCGTTCCAACATCATCAATCCTTTGCACTTTGGGCAATCCATGATATTTCCTCCCTCATTGGTGAAAATTGGTTGACACAGAGAGGAAACAGCAATTTACGATCCAAGACCCTAATCCTTGCATAATCAATCACTTAGTACTGTGAGGACTACTTATACGTACAATCCTGTACGTTCTGTGGCCCTTGAGCTTTCAATTTTGTTCACCGATGTGTTTTTGCCGAGAACGAGTACACCAGACCTTGCTCATTATGGCAAAATTCGCGTAGTTCGAAGTGGATAGGAGCATAAGGAGCACATGGAGGGGAGGCATCTTTGTGGATAGGAATTCGTCCCAAGAAAGATGACGACACCATGTTGGCCATCATCATTCTTGGGAACGAATACCCTAACTCACACCGCTCCGCGCAGGCTCACGGGCAGCTAAGCCGAGACCTAACGGTCCGCTATTCCGGGAGCGAGGACGAGATTGACAGGAAGCTTTTCCGCTAAGGTATAGGGACTCGCCTTATTTTCCTTCACCCACCGCTTCTCAGCCACAGATTCAAAAGGTGGAGCCAATTCCCCTTGAAGAGACCACAAGTCGAACGGTGTCTCGTCAATGGAAATCTCCCAATCATACCCCCTGTCCTTGACGAAGGGAGCAAGGACCTCATCAAGCGTCCTGGTCCACCATTCTCTGATGACCGGACCAGGGAGCGTCCTGGCAATTTGGTCAACTTTGAACCGGACAAATTTGTTATGCGGTTCGCCGCCGACAAAGCAGGAGTCCTTGGCTACTTCCTCAAAAATAAACACCACATAGAACTTGGGGATCGGGATGCTCGCATACACCTCCGTGACACGCTTGGCCAGCGCCTTTTTGTCTTCAGCACTGTACGCTCCGACTGGGTGATACACCTTCCACAAAGGCATCTCTCATCCCTCCTTATTGTCTGGGCATTGCTAATGATGGGTTGCCTGAAATATTTAGCCTCATCCTCTCCTCTCTATCCGGACGCTGACTCGCTGCTCACATCCCTCGCCGAACAAATAGCACGATGAATTGTAGTGCAGTAACTTGTAAATTGCAAGTTACTGGACCAAGAATTCTGATGGTAGATGAGATGAAGATGGCTCCTGAGACCATTTTCAGCCTTCCACACGCGGCCGCCGCACAGACATACGCCCAAGAAGCACGACGGCGGCGGTTGAGGGAAGCGAAGGCCTGAGCGGAAGAAAGCTCCCAACATCAGACACCCTAGCAGCAATCCGCTAGGCATCCCATGCCAGTTGTGCTACAAACTGCCGAATTATTCTCGTGATGGCTGGATAGTTGGTCTCATGACGATGGGGCAGCCTTCAACATCCTTCGCGCGATTGCCCCTGGCGGGAATCGTATTCAGCCTGGCCATGACCGGCTGCTTCTCTCCTATCACGCTTAATCGCGCCGTGACGAACTATGACGAGGCAATCACAGATGCCATCTCCAAACAACTGCTTATCAACATCGCCCGTGCCCATCAATACCAACCGATTCACTTCACCGGCGTCTCGAATATCGCTGCGACGTTCGATTTCCGTGTCAGCGCCGGTGCGACGCCAGCATTCACGGGAGAGGCCAGCCGGGCCCTCATGCCAATCTTCGGCGGCAGCGTAGCAGAGAACCCCACCATCAGCATTGCGCCGATCGAAGGGGAAGAGTTTACCAAGCGGCTGTTGACCCCCTATCAGGAAACCAAGTTCCTCCTCCTCCTCCGACAACGGTACGACATCGATCTATTGCTCCGGCTGATGGCCCAGGAACT
>DATEPD010000120.1:0-3159 GCA_035273365.1 Nitrospiraceae bacterium
CCATCACCGACGCCTGCCTCGGTTGGGAAGAAACCGAATCTCTACTTACCGAACTGGCCGACATGATCGTGACCAAGCCCGCCTAGACTACGGTTGATCTGGTTCAACTGGTTTGTTTGGTTTCTTTTGTTCTTCGAACTAAGCCAACTAGACAACAAGACAAACCAAATAAACGAGATAGACCAGTCAAACCGCTATGCTCTTCGACACGCATACCCATCTGGACGATGCCCGTTACAATGAAGATCGCGAGGCCATGATTGCCCGCGCCCGGGAGGCCGGTGTCGAAGCCTTTGTGACTATCGGCTGCGATTTGGGGACCAGCCGGGCGGCAGTTGCACTGGCGGAGCAACACCCGTCGATCTATGCCTCCATCGGCGTCCATCCGCATGAAGTGAAACATATCGTCGATGGCTGGTACGACGATTTCCGCCGGTTGTCGAAAAACAAAAAGGTCGTCGCTTACGGCGAGATCGGCCTCGACTATCACTACAATCATTCATCACCGAAAGAACAGCGCGAGCGATTCCGCGAACAGGTCCAGCTCGCACGCGAGCTCGCGCTGCCGGTGATCATTCACACGCGGGAGGCCCAAGAGGATACGATTGCGATTCTGAAAGAGGAAGGCGCCTCAGAAATCGGCGGGGTGTTTCACTGCTTCTCAGGGGATGCGTGGCTGGCGAAGGATGCGCTGGACTTAGGGTTTTATCTCTCGTTCTCCGGGATTCTCACGTTTCAGAATGCGACAATGCTGCGGGACATCGCGAAGACTGTTCCACTCGATCGAATGCTGATTGAAACAGACTGCCCCTACCTCACACCCATCCCTCACCGAGGCAGGCGAAACGAACCGGCCTACGTGTCCTTCGTCGCTCAAAAGCTGGCGGAACTGCATGCCAATGCGCCAGATATGTCAATCGACACCATCGGACTCATCACGACCCAGAACGCAAAACACCTGTTCAAAATCGCTTGAGCTGTCGGCTGCGCTGCCGCAGCGCCTTGGATAATTTCCGCGGATTCCCGCGTTTCTCAGAACCTCGTTTCGGGTGAAGATCCTCGCCTGTATCCAGTTCTTTGTGTGCCGATACCGTGGCCGAATTCGGCCCTTCGCGCAGCTTGCCAACAAACTCCTGCGCTTTCATCACAAAGGCTCCCCTCGCCCGCACAAAGTCGCCGATCTCCCGATCGGAACTCACGACCGCACAGGCGGATCCGAATTCGGCAGCCAGACGTTGAATGACTTGGTCGGCTTTTTCTCCCCGCCGAGAGAAGATAATCTCAAGACCGAGCCGATGCTCCCGCTGTTCCGTGCCCCATCCCTGTTGCCACCCGTCAAAGACCACTGTGATCGCATGGGATTTCCGTTGACGATAGGCAGCCAGGTCGTGCAACAACGCCTCACGCGCCATCTCGGAATGCAGGCTCGTCCCTGCGCCGATCCGGCCCGTCTGAGCCAAGAGATTGTACCCGTCGACGATCAGATGGCGTGCCATAACTGAAACTACCGTCCGCACCGCGTCGTGTCAATCGGTTCCGTTGCGCCTTTCTCTTGACAATGACACACACATTTGAGAAAAAACTCTATATCCCATCACACGCAACGAACACCCAATGCCATCAGCCCTGTGGCGTATCTTTACCCTCGCCTTCTTGGTCGCACTCTTCGACCTCTCTGGGCATGCCTTTGGTCTGTTTCAGACTGGCCAAGCCTTGGCGGCAACAGGCGCCTCCTCTGAGGAACACCCGGCCAAGTCCAAACGGTCTCGCACCTCCCCTATACGTATGGCTCCCACTGCACTCGGCCTGACGACGATTCAAAATATCCGGACAGCCAGCTCCCCTGGGGTGACGAGGCTCGTGCTCGATCTCGACTCGAAGGCCCGTCCCAGCAAACACCCTCAACTCCGGGCTGAAGGGGTGACCATTGAAATTCCCAACGCTACGTTAGGTTCATCAGCCAAGGCAAAACTTGCCGCCGGCAGAATCGCCAAGCCCTTTATCATTACCCAGTCGTCTGAACGATCTGTTGAAGTCTCCCTCCCTGCCGGCTCATTTCAAGGCTACAAGTTGCTCACGTTGACGAATCCTTATCGGCTTGTCATCGATGTGGTCCGTCCCGGTGCACCTCTGAGTGCTCCACCCGTTGAATCAACACCAAGACTTGACCCTCCACTCCCCACTCCCCCTCAGCCTGTCCAGCCGCGAGGCAAATCATTTACAACCATTGTGATCGATCCAGGGCACGGGGGAAGAGACCCTGGCGCAAGAGGACAACGTGGAACGGAAGAAAAAGACATTACACTCAAAGTCGCATTGAAACTGCGCGATCTCTTGAGGAAACAGCCGGGAGTCCTTGTGCTCATGACCCGTGAGAGAGACCAGTTCATCGAATTGGAAGATCGAGCGAAGTTTGCCAACGGGCAGGAGGCGGATCTCTTCGTGTCGATCCATGTGAATTCACACCCACAACGTTCCGTGAAGGGGATTGAAATCTATCACTTCGGAGAGGCCAAGGATCAACGGGCGCTGGAAGTGGCGGCCCGTGAAAATGGAACCCCGCTCAGCAGCACCGGCGTGGGATGGGAATATCTCGTTGCGGATCTGCTGACCGCGAAAAAGATCGAAGCATCCCTCGAACTCGCCTGGACCGCCAAGGAGGCCATGGTGACCAATCTGAACGGCCAATACGCACTGGTGGACCATGGGGTGAAGACAGCACCCTTCTATGTGCTCCGCTTCACCAGCATGCCCAGCATCTTGGCTGAAATCGCCTATATTTCGAACACTGCTGAAGAAGAGCTGCTCCGGACCAACCACTTCACCACGCGCGTGGCCGAAGCACTCGTGGACGGCATCAACACCTTCCTTGCCTCGTCAAAAATCTCCACACGATGACTTCTGCACTGTTCCATCCCCAACGTCAATGTCCACCGTCAAACTAGTCTTGGAATACGACGGGACTTGTTACGCGGGTTGGCAGCGCCAACCAGATCATCTCACGATCCAAGAAGCCTTGGAGCAAGCTATCCACCAGGTCAGTCAGGCGACGGTGTCCGTCGTCGGCGCAGGCCGTACAGATTCCGGTGTCCATGCACGCGGACAAGTGGCAAGCTTTCGTACGGACCGGGACTGGCCCGCGTCCAACTGGATGCGGGC
>DATEPD010000121.1:0-4601 GCA_035273365.1 Nitrospiraceae bacterium
ACGTGTGTGTCTGAGAGATTGCGTTGAAAGGGAGTCGGCTCAACGAGTTCGATCGGCAAGGCTGCCAGCATCATCCAGCGTCCGCCATAGGGCTCGCGATAGACCGCGAGAACCTTCCCGCGATCACCCTCGATCGCTCGATGCAGGTCGGCGACCTCCGCCGGAGGAGCCGCGGCTTGGAGTTCAGTCGCAGCTAAACCGGCCGACGCTTGAGCAGGTTGACGACGACGTCGCGCGCCACCGGCGGCACGAGAGACTTTGGGTTGCTTCCCAGGCATCGCCCAGTATGGTAGGGAAGAAGAGCAAGGAAAGAAAGCCCCGATTCTCATCCAAATGCACCGAGCATGAGCCATCCATCGATCAATGACCCCAGCATGCAATCAGTCACGCAGAGAATTGGCTGGTTCACAGCCTCCTGCGTCCTCGTGAGCAACATTATCGGCGGAGGTATCTTCTCCACAACGGGATTTATGGCGCGGGACCTGGGCGATCCGTTGCTGATTCTTCTCTTGTGGTTTGTCGGAGCACTTTGTGCTCTCGGTGGTGCCATGGTCTACGGAGAACTGGGGGCCGCCCTCCCTCATGCGGGAGGGGATTATGTCTATCTTCGAGAGGCCTATGGACCCCTCGTAGCTTTCCTCAGCGGTTGGACCTCTTTCACGATCGGTTTCGGCGCGGCAGTCGCGGCTTCGGCCATCAGTTTTTCGTCCTATGCGCTCAGAGTCGTTCCGATCGAAGACGAGCAGGGATGGCTGGCGAAGAGTCTCTCGCTCTCTCTCCTATGGGCCCTGACTCTCGTGCATTGTCGAGGTGTCGGCGCGGGCGGCCGCGTGCAATTAGTATTGACGACCACAAAAGTCGTCGCTATCGGGGGATTGATTCTCGGCGGGTTATGGGCAGTGGCGGGCCATGGGGATGCACTCCTTGCCAGGCCCACTGTGCAACAGCCGACACTTGGAGCGTCCGCCATCGCGCTTGTGATTGTGACCTACTGCTATCTGGGCTGGAATGTCGCGGGGTACATCGCCAGCGACATCGTTGACCCTCAGCGAACGTTGCCCAGGATCTTGATCGGCGGTACGGCCTTCGTTGCCGTGCTCTATCTGCTGCTCAACGTGGTCTATCTTTCGGCGCTATCGATTGCAGAGTTGGCCCGAGAACCGATTGTACCGGTCGCTGAGAAGGCAGCCGCGGCTTTGTGGGGTCCACAGAGCGGACGACTAGTCGCCGCCATACTCTGTCTCTCCATCGCAGGAGCGGTGAGCGCCATGACCTGGGCAGGACCCCGTGTGTATTGGGCCATGGCGCGCGACGGCATGATCATCCCTTGGCTTGCCCAACTTCACACCCGCACCGCAGTACCGGTTCGCGCCATCGTCTTCCAAAGCATCTGGGCATCGCTGCTCATTCTGAGCGGAACCTTCGAACAACTCCTTGTCTATAGCGGCCTCGTTCTCTCGCTGTTTATGACTTTGACCCTCTCCACGATCTTTCGTCTTCGTCGCATAGGCATCGTGGACTCACAGGAATACCGCGCTCCACTGTATCCGTTCTTACCGGCAGCCCTTGTCATCGGCGCCTCCACATTAGTCATCTATAGCCTCGTCCAACGACCTACGGAATCGTTGTACGGCGCAGCGACCGTCCTGAGTGGAATTCCGATCTATTATTATTGGAGTAAACCGCACAGGCTTTCCGGGGGCAAATTCTGACGAGGCTCTCTGCAATAGTTGTCACCTAGACGGCAGCGAGTGAATTAGCGGGTCGTCTGCTTGTCCTACGGCGAGGCATTGAGCGAACCGACATTATTTGGAGGAAATTTCCACGAACCAAAAACAGAACGGGCGACCCTGCACTAAGGTGGGAGGTCGCCCGTGTGTGGCGCTTAGGACGCCAGACTACTATATAGATTGTCTCGGCCCAGATAAAACTGAGGCCCGCGCGACAGTCAGTGCATTGGACAACTGATCGGGGGAAAACAAATGTACCCAGGTGCTTGTGTTCCTCACACCAGCGTCAAGTTCTCCATGATTCAAGCAGGCTAGTATTCTAATAATCTTTGGTGCCTTTACGGCACAGCCAGTGGAGAACCGGCTAGCATGACCGATCAGCAGCCCACCCTCGAGTCGGCGGGCCTGTATGGCCAGGTGGAGTCAGGTCATCCATCGCTACCCTCCTCTCTTGAGAAAGTTTGCGGGGGCACCCGTCGACAGCCGCGCTGTCCTATCCGGTCCCCCTGAGCGAGTCGATAAATGGGCCGTAGATTTCTCTTACGCCCATTAGAAAAACGTGTCAATGGGGAATTATTCCCCTTGCTTTATGTGTTCAGCATAAAACATACCCACAGTGAGACTGTACAACGGTTGCCATTCGTCACGAGGCCACGAAGGGACTGGAACCGCACAACAGTGGTTCTCCTAGAAAACGGGTGATGTATTCGTTGGAGCAGGTTGAAGACATTCGGAGCTGGGGATACAGGGAATGCCTGACCATTTTTTGAGCACGGAATGCCGGTGAAAGAGTTGCAGAAGAAAGATGCTGCAATCACGGCAGTCAGAGAATTCGACCTCACACTGGAACGAAATCTTTTCACACCTCATTTCATAGCCCAGGTCAAGAAAATGGTGCAGGAATGGCCGGATGTGCAGAAAGAACTTGAGCAGGGAGTCCCCGCTCTCCTGGAATAGCTCTTCGGATTTTTTGATCTGTTTGGGTCGCTACGTCGCACTTTGTCCGAGTCACATCAGTTATTGCGGGTGATGTACACAGATCGAGTCACGTTCGTAAGGAGGCAATCATGCAGCTCCATGCATTCGCCGTTAAACTGCACCATAATGGCATTCGCTTTCTCTCTTTTGACCCTTTTCTTGAACTCGGGTGCTTGTTGCCTATACCTAATGGTCTATCATGTTTTCTCCTCGTGACTGTGCCTCCACAAACACGCGCTGAGCAAAGAGAGAAATAACGCGACATCCATCGCCCGTGGGCCTCTCGCCGCTTGCGCTTTTTCGCTCCCACGGGCATAGTGCAGGCCACACAGACATCTCTTGTGGAGGCACAGATGATACAACGACTGACTGCAGAAGCGATCGGAACATTCTGGTTGGTGTTTATCGGCTGCGGGAGCGCGCTCCTGAGCGCCTCGATTCCGCAACTCGGCATCGGGGTCTTCGGAATCGCGTTCGCCTTCGGGGTGGCCGTTATCACGATGTGCTATGCCATTGGCCATATCTCAGGTTGCCATATCAACCCTGCCGTCACCGTGGGCCTCATGCTCGGCAAGCGATTTCCCGCACACGAAGTTCCCGGCTATATTGCCGCCCAAGTGATCGGTGGGATCCTCGGCGGCGGGGTCCTCTATCTCATCGCCACAGGGCGGGCTGGCTTCGTCCCAGGCGGCTTCGCCTCCAACGGCTACGGTGACCATTCCCCAGGCGGTTATTCCCTGCTGGCAGGATTCTGCGCCGAAGCGGTGTTCGCCTTTTTTTTCCTCCTGATCATTATGGGCGCGACAGACAACCGGGTGCCCCAGGGCTTCGCGCCCTTGGCGATCGGACTGGCTGTGGCCCTGATCAATTGGGCTGGAATCCCGGTTACGAATCTTTCGCTCAACCCAGCACGCAGCACCGGCTCCGCCGTCTTTGCAGACGTATGGGCTCTCCAACAACTCTGGCTCTTCTGGGTGGCGCCGATCCTCGGTGGCGCCTTGGGTGGGCTGGTCTATCCCCTCATAGCCGGGAATCAGAAGAAACCCTAAGGGTTTGATTAGGGTGGACTGCGCGCTCCGGGCGCGCTGCACGTTCACGGCAAGAGTGAGAGTGGGAGAAAGCAGCCCGCGGGACCAATATCCCCTGGGGAAATGAGCCACCCACCCCGGTGCATGCGGTCTTACAAACCGGTCGTAGGTCACCTCGAATTTATCCATATAGAAGTTGTCGAGAAACAGGCGGTGAATCGGCTCCTCCTCATCATTGCCCTAGTCGCCGCCCATCGTGAACTCCCCGGCCGGAATCAAGACCATTGGCGCGCCGTCTTTTCCAATGCTGCAGCTTGCTGGCGAGCTTCAGTGAGGCTTCTGGGTGCTTCTTCCCTATGGGCAGTCTCGGCTCTGAGAGGTTTGGATGGTGCCTGAGCCGGGATCGGTTCAGGCTTGACCAGGAGTGCCTCATTGGCTTGTGCAAGACCACTAGGAATCCAGACCACCGATAACAGGCTGATGGGCATCGTGGGCCCTATTCTTCGAATCCACATCATAGTGTGAGGTCTCAGTTACTGCCAATGGCAGAGTGAAATCATCGCTCGTTTGAGTCTGTTCAGGGCACCCAAAATCGTCAGGACAAAGCTAGCGTCGAGTGTAGTCGCCAAAGCCTTGGATGACTGTCCCTACAGATGGGTAGGCTTGCGACTGCAGTCGAGAACATCTAAAGCTTTTTGGGGTCTTTCTGATCTTGCTAAGACGGGTTATTGATATGTGAAGGATTTGTGCTGCAACGTCTCTTCGCTGCTTTGCCCATGAGATCGTTCTGCCGAAAGAAGCGGCCCCTCGGTAAAGGTGACCGAGGGGCGGGTTTGGTGGAGGCGCCGGGAGTTGAACCCGGGTC
>DATEPD010000122.1:0-4865 GCA_035273365.1 Nitrospiraceae bacterium
CAGGGCTTCGCGCCCTTGGCGATCGGACTGGCTGTGGCCCTGATCAATTGGGCTGGAATCCCGGTTACGAATCTTTCGCTTAACCCAGCACGCAGCACCGGCTCCGCCGTCTTTGCGGACGTATGGGCTCTCCAACAACTCTGGCTCTTCTGGGTGGCGCCGATCCTCGGTGGCGCCTTGGGTGGGCTGGTCTATCCCCTCATAGCCGGGAACCAGAAAAAACCCTAAGTGGTTCATTAGGGTGGATCGCGCGCTCCGGGCGCGCGGCACGTTCATGGCAAGGGTGGCTCATCTTGAGCGCAGTGAAACCCGACATTGGGTTCGTGTTCAGTCGGCAATGGCTAGGCTTGTGACGGCAATCGAGACTGAAAGAAGCGGCCCCTCGGTAAAGGTGACCGAGGGGCGGGTTTGGTGGAGGCGCCGGGAGTTGAACCCGGGTCCGAAGATCTTCAGTGCAACGGATCTACATGTGTAGCCGATCGTTTTAGTTTCGCAGCCACCCACGCCCATCGGCTGGCTTAGACTGGCTGCTAGCCCAGTATTGTCTCGTCCTCAACCGCTGAGCACCAGCTTTGGACCAGCCCGCTGTATCGCGCTCCGACCACCCCCGCGGGCCTCAGGTGGAGGAACGTCGCAGTGAATTAAGCTGCGAGTGCCAGTTCTTGATTGGCAGTTACATTTTCCCGGAGGATTTACGAGACCCCGAGAGCTCGACATGCCCCGCTGACCTTAGTATCCCCGTCGATTCCGGTCGCCCCCTTTCTTTTGAAGCGTGAAACGTCAACGTGAACCATGAGAGGAAGAGGACCGTCACTTCAAAATGATTCAACCAGCCTTATCACCACCATCCCCGTTTCACTGTTCACATCACCCATTGTAGATGGGTATCATACCGCATAGGTCAAGGACATGTCATACTAAAACAAAAGAGGGCGTACCCGTGAGGTGGAGTACGCCCTCTTTTTGTATGTAAGTTGTGCGATCTGACGATCGTACGATGTTACCTGACCGCTGATTTCAAGATTTTCCCCGCCGAAAACTTTGGAACTTTGGCTGCGGGAATCCGCAGCGCCTCACCAGTTCTGGGATTCCGCCCAAGCCGGGCTTTCCGTTTGGCAACTGTAAAGGTCCCAAAATTCACCAGCGAGACGCGTTGTCCCTTTTTCAGGGACGTAGTCACCGCTCCGGTGAAGGCCTGCAACGCAGTGCCTGCTGCAACCTTGGTGATACCTGCGGATGCCGCCATCTTTGCAATCAACTCTTCTTTTGTCATCTTGCCCCTCCTGTTATTGGGTTAAACTGCGCGACTCCTTGCCACCAACTTTCTCTGTCATCACACCCACACGGTCCACTTTTTCAGGAACGCCCGAGGCGTCAACCCCCCCGCGTTTGGATGGTCCGATTCCGTTTCACGAGAATGTGCAAGTCATGAATCTTTTTCCTTAGGGTGTTTCGATTCAGCCCCAGCAATTCTGCTGCTTGGATCTGATTGCCTTTGGTTTCCTGAAGGGCTCTGGTGATTAAGGGACGTTCAATAGCAGCGATCAACATGGGATGCAGATTGCGGCCCGAACCGTTTCGCATGCCCTTCACGAAGTCTCCCATCTTCCATTCAAGAAAGTTTTCAAGCGACAGGACGTCTTTCCCGTTCGCTCGAGCAGCATTCTGCCGCGCCATCATCTGCATGAACTTGGAGGCTCGCTTGAGTACAGTTCGAGAACCGGTGATAATCATTGTGTGTGAAAGGTCGATATCGAGGGGCATCGCGGTGGCTCTATCGGATGAGCCTGGTTTCAATTCGACAATCACCGCGTCAAATGTGCGACGCGTCACGTCTTTCGGCAGCGTGGTCCCATCTTTCGCGACAATCACAGAGGCATCTTTGAAGGCGTGTTTGAACTGACTCTGGATGTCCGGATCACTACTGAGCAACAAAATACTGAAGGTGGATGATGTGGGCGACATGAACATTCCAGGAGAAGGGCGAAGAAGTGGTGCGGATTATTGCCCAGGGCCAATTTGATGTCAATGAGGAAAATATAGGGGGCGCAGTTTTTTTTGGCCTGAAGCAGGGAGCATGAGGTTTTTTGTTGCCGGATGAACAATTTCGCTTCGGTGAGTGAGGATTGAGGTAGTGATCGAGACATTCAATGTGTCCGAATGCTTCTATGCCATGTCCAACTCGTACAGCTGAAAATAGATGTATGAATGAGTGGCAATCCTCTCCCAGGTTTGTCCTTGGTTAGTACTGGCGAAGGTATTTAGAACCACACTCTCTAGCCATCAGATAAGGAGGTGACTTGACAATAAGGCCTTTCTAGGAGTATTAAATAACTTGTATGGTTAATTCCTACCGGAATACTCATGTATGAAGGTATCCCTCAGAGCAACCTATGGAATTATGGCGGCAGTCGACTTGGCTATGCACCTCGGGACTGCGCCAGTCCAAGCGAAATCGATTGCACGCCGACAAGCAATCCCTGCTCGCTTTCTTGAACAGGTCCTTCACGGTATGAAGAAGGCCGGTCTTGTATCGAGCCTTCGTGGCGCTCAAGGGGGGTATGTACTGTCGAAGAAACCCTCCGAGGTATCGGTTGTCGAGATCCTTGAGGCCCTTGATGGTCCACTCTTACCTCCTCTCGGAGGAGCTGGCCGAGCACAGGTGCGACGGCTCAGTAAACCAGAACTTTTGCTTGGGAGGGTTTGGGAGCAAGTCTATCAAGCGGAACGCCAAGTGCTCGAGGCCATAAGCGTGGAAGAATTAGCCGGGCAGCAACGAGTGCTCGAACAAGAACGGTCGTTGATGTACCACATTTGAGGTTACGTATGAGCCGGATACCACTCAGTACGGTTCCCATAAAAACAGAGCCCATTTCTCCTGCGATTCTGGAAGAGATCGAGACGTTCGAGGCCGAGGCCAGGCGCATGGTTTCCGGCGACGTCTCGGGCGACCTGTTCAGGCCCTTCCGTCTGCAGTATGGGATCTACGGCCAACGGCAGGCCGGTGTCCAGATGGTCCGCATCAAGATCCCCTTCGGCGGACTGACGGCCAACCAGCTTCGCCGAGTTGCGGAACTGGCCGAACACTATGCCACCGGTGTCGGGCATGTAACCACGCGCCAGGATATCCAACTGCATTTTGTTGAATTAACGGATGTGCCGACCATCATGCGCGGGCTGGCCGAAGTCGGTGTGACCACCAGAGAGGCTTGTGCCAACACGGTCCGCAATGTGACGGCCTGTCACCTTGCAGGAATCTGTCAGGGTGAAGTGTTCGACGTGACGCCCTATGCGAAGACCGTTGCGCTCCACCTCTTGCGGAATCCGCTCAACCAGAGCCTTCCTCGCAAATTTAAGATTGCCTTCTCTGGCTGCAAGCGGGACTGCGCGCTCACACCGATTCACGATATTGGGCTCTTGGCTGCGAGGCGTGCGGATGGAGTCATCGGTTTTCGAATGGTCGCAGGTGGCGGCCTCGGTTCGGCCCCTCGGCTCGCGCAGGTCCTTCGGGAGTTCACTCCGATGGATGAGCTCATCCCGAGTGTAGAAGCCGTGATTCGAGTGTTCGACACCTTGGGCAATCGAAAAAATCGCACGAAGGCTCGGATGAAATTTATCATCGACAAGCTGGGTTTCGAGGAGTTCAAACGCCGCTGGGAAGAGGCCTACGTGTCGATGGGGCATGCCCGTCCGACCTATGAACCAATCAAGTTACTGTCGTATCCGGATGACCCCATTCCCCTCATCATGCCGGCGCCGATGTCGAATGGATCCAAGCAGACAGGGATACAGACCAATGGACACGCACAGAGTCCGCGAGAGGAAACGCCGTTTGAGATGTGGCGACGCACTAACGTTGTGCGCCAGAAGCAAGACGGCTATGTCGCCGCAGTGATCAAACTATTTATGGGCGATCTCACGGCAGAGCAGATGTTTTTCATTGCGGATCTTGCTGATCGCTACTCCAATGGCAACATTCGAACGACCATTAATCAAAACATGATCATTCGTTGGGTGCCGGAGTCGCGCATCGCCGACCTCTATGCGGATCTTGCCTCACAGGGTTTGTCCGATCCCGGTGCCGAATTGGTTGAAGATATTATTGCCTGTCCCGGCACCGACACATGTGGCTTGGGAATCACGTCTTCAAAGGGTCTCGCGCGAGCGTTGGCAGAGGTATTTCCGGCAGGGCGGGTCCCTGAGGATTTGAAGGATGTCAGCGTCAAGATCAGTGGATGCCACAACTCCTGCGCGCAGCACCATATCGCCACGATCGGCTTGCATGGAGTGGGGAAACGTATTGGCGAGCATGTCGCGCCCTTCTATGAGTTACATTTAGGCGGGAGAGTCAACGGGACTGCGAAGATCGGACAGATGGTGGTGAAGTTGCCAGCAAAAAGCGTGTCGGCGGCGATCACGCATTTGATTGACGTCTATCGGCATGATCGCCTATCCGGGGAAGGGTTGCCGGCTTTCATTGATCGTGTCGGCAAGGTCAAACTCAAGGATGAGTTGATCCCGTATACCATCGTTCCGTCCTTTCACGATGATTCGACGTTCTACTACGACTGGGAAGGAGAAGAAGAATTTGTCTTGGAGGACCTCGGACCTGGCGAGTGTGCAGGTGGTGCGCTGGAAATGATCGAGAATGGCATTCTTGAAGCCGACCAAGAGCTCTATCAGGCGAAGCTGCTTGTCGAGAAGCATCAATATTCCGTCTCGGTGAACAAGTCCTATCGCGCGGTATTGGCCGCTGCCAAGGCCCTGCTTGTGACGGAGGGACTTGAGCCATCTACAGATGCAGAAACCTTCATCGAGTTTGACAGCCGGATTGCACAAAAAGGGATCGTTCCAACGATGTATCG
>DATEPD010000123.1:0-5491 GCA_035273365.1 Nitrospiraceae bacterium
AATCGTCAGGCCGTGTACTCCTCGACCGGACTGTTCTTTCTGAGTTGGATGGCGGAAGCGTTGGAAGTATACGTCATTATTTGGTATCTGGGGGGGCCTGCGACAGTCCTATCCGCCATTTCTATCAATGCCCTCTCGGTCTTCATAAAAGGCGGAAGCTTTTTCATCCCAGGTAGCCTTGGCGCCCAAGACCTCGGGAATTTTCTCTTGCTGAAAGATTTTGGTTACTCCGACGTCGCTGGCGTTACCTTTGCGCTTGTGAGGCGATATCGAGAGCTGGTATGGATCGGGATCGGGTTACTTTGCCTAGCGATGCTACGCGGGCGGGCAGCGGTTATCCAGGATAGCCGCGCACACGACTCGGAAATTGGTTCCTGACACCTTTCCCACTCGGGCAGCCTCGACGCGTAAAATTGCGGGAATTTGCTCTTACTCAAAGCCTTTGCGCTGTTGAGGGATTTTGAGGGGATGGCATGGATCGGGCTAGGCTTGCTTGGCCTGACTGGCGGGCGCTCGGTGCAAATTCAGGGCGGTGGTCCTCACGTCTCAGGAAGGCGTCATGCTGACCAACACCGCGAAAAAATATTATTCCTTTGTATTACAAGTGTTTACCGTGACCGGATGGCTCAATGGATTTCCCTGGATACCCGCGATCTGATCTGTGGTATTCTCATATTCGACACCCTGTCTAATGAGACCTTCCACCATCACAACCCATACAACCCATGCTTAAGATCTTTCTCCTTTTTATCGGTCTCCTGGGCCTTGTGTTCATCGTCTGGCATGTCGGCCCAGGGCGCATCTACGACGTGACTGCGCAACTCGGGCCGATGGCACTCCTCGCCATGCTGATTCCTTCCGTTATCATGTACGCTGTCGAAGCGTACGGATGGAAAGTCACACTTGGCCCATCGGCGAAGCATCTCCCATTCTGGCGTGTGCTCGCGATCCGAACAGCCGGTGAAGTAGTAAACATGACCACGCCAGCCGGCTATGCAGGGGGTGAGCCGCTCAAGGCCTATCTGCTTAAGAATCGCAACGTACCAATGGTGGATGGGGTCACTTCTGTCGTTATTGCAAAAACCACGATGACGGTTGCCGAAGTCCTGTTCATCCTCCTCGGCATTGGATTAGGTATGTGGCTGTTAGGCGGGAACGATTCATCCGGTCAGACCGTGGCCGCGGCACTCTTCAGCGTGGGCTTGCTAGCCGCCGTGACCGTCGCATTTATCTTCGTGCAGCGGCAAGGGATCTTTACGTGGCTGTTGCAATCTCTGCGGAAGGTCGGACTCAAGATTCGTTATCTCGAAGCCCGCGAGGAAAAATTACGCTCGCTGGATCGCACGATCTTGGACTTTTACCGCTATAACCGTCCAGCCTTTTGTGCCTCTACCGGGCTGTTCTTTCTCGGGTGGATGGCGGAAGCGCTGGAAGTGTATGTCATCATCTATTTTCTCGGTGGTCCTGCCATAGCCCTTTCTGCGATCTCCATCAGTGCCCTATCAGTCTTCATCAAAGGCGGTACCTTCTTCATTCCCGGCAGCCTCGGCGCCCAAGACGGCGGGAATTTGTTCTTGCTGAATGCATTCGGTTACTCCGATGTCGCCGGCATCACCTTTGCGCTGCTCAGGCGATTTCGGGAGCTGGCATGGATCGGGATCGGGCTGCTGTGTCTCGCGTTACTGCGTGGGCGTATCGCAAAGATTGCGGAAGTCAGCACCCTCGACTCAGAAGTTGGTCCCTAACCTCTTTCCCACTCACTGCATCACAAAGCCGCGCCGACGGACGCGGATACGAAATTACCTGCCCTGATTCCGCATAGATCAACATCATCAAGTCATGGTCAAAAAACAGCGATCCTGCTCGCTGAGCAGGATCGCTTCTGTACGACCTATCTGGCCTGTGCCCAACCTACTTGTCTGAGGCCTTCACCCGTTCCACGAGCACCAGGGCGCCGAGGACCGGGAGGGGGAGCACCCACAGGAACATTAGAAACGTCAGGTACGACATGGCCGGATCCTTTCGACAGGAGTAATGCTCTGAAGAAATGACTCTGAAGAAATGCAATGCCAAGACCAACCGTATAACATGAAAACAAGATGATGCGGAACTGATTGAAATGCAGAGGGCTTTTGTGAAGTTGGTCTTAGGAGCGCGGGAAATAATAAGCCAGAGGTCGGGATTTCGACAAGAAATGACTACAAAAGACGGCAAGGAGACAGGAATTGGCGCCGTTGAGGATACGGTGCTGCCGCAATACCGGCTGAGTCACCCAGCTACACCTTGCCCCTCGAAGCCCGTAAACTCCCATGAGCACAAGAGATTGACCAGGTTATCCCCCTTCTCCTTTGTGTTAGGATGCCCCCCATGTCCGCATTAAAGCTGGTCTTGTGGGCTTTTCTTGCGATCCTTGGCGCTAGCGCTCTCGCCTACGTTGTCGGCGTCGTCAATCCCAACGAAAAAGTGAATGGCCTCTGGCTGGTTGTTGCGGCAGCATGTATCTATGTGCTGGCTTTTCGTTTCTATGGCCGGTGGATTGCGCGGAGCGTGACCGAGCTGAACGATCAGCGTGTCACGCCGTCAGTACGGTTGAATGACGGCGTCAATTTTCATCCGACCAATAAGTACGTGCTGTTTGGTCACCACTTCGCTGCGATTGCCGGGGCAGGTCCGCTGCTTGGGCCTGTGTTGGCGGCGCAGTTTGGATTTTTGCCCGGATTTCTCTGGCTCGTGATCGGTGCGGTGTTGGCTGGGGCGGTGCAGGATTTCATTATCCTGGTTGCGTCGATGCGGCGGAATGGCCGCTCACTTCCTGAAATTGCGCGCGATGAACTGGGGATTGTCACCGGCACAGCGACGGCGGTGGCGGTGCTCTTTATCGTGGTGGTGGCGCTGGCAGGGCTGGGCTTTGCAGTCGTGAATGCGCTCTATCTCAATGCCTGGGGCACCTTCACGATTGCGATGACGATTCCTATTGGCTTCATTATGGGTTTCTATCTTCAAAGGTTTCGGCCAGGCCAGGTGGCGGAAGTTTCCCTGCTTGGGGTGGTGCTGTTGATCGCGGCGGTGATCTTCGGGCGGGTGGTGGCTCAGTCTTCGATTGCTTGGTGGTTTGAGCTCGAGCGAACGACGTTGGTGTGGGGATTGGCTGGCTATGGATTTCTCGCGTCTGTTTTGCCGGGCTGGATGCTCCTGGTGCCGCGCGGGTATCTCTCCACCTTTATGAAGCTCGGCGTAGTAGCGTTACTGGGCGTGGGGGTGATTCTCATGGCGCCGACGATTGAAATGCCGCGCGTCACGATATTTGCCAGCGGAGGCGGACCGATCATTCCCGGTACGCTTTTCCCCTTTCTCTTTATCACCATTGCCTGTGGAGCTATATCGGGGTTCCATTCGTTGGTCTCTTCCGGGACGACACCGAAGATGATCGAGCAGGAATCTCAGGCCACGGTCGGCTATGGAGCGATGTTGCTGGAAAGTTTTGTCGGTGTGATGGCATTGATCGCGGCTTCGGTGCTGATTCCCGGTGATTATCTGGCGATCAATACCATGCTGCCGCCTGATGCGCTGGCTGCGATGGGCTTCCCTGTGTCGCGGATTCAGGAACTCTCGCAACTTGTCGAGGTAGAGGTGGCGGGACGACCTGGAGGGGCCGTATCGCTGGCGGTAGGCATGGCGTCCATTTTTTCCGCGCTCCCTGGCATGACCGGCTTGATGGCCTATTGGTATCAGTTTGCGTTGGTGTTCGAGGCGCTGTTCATACTCACGACAATCGACACCGGCACGCGCGTGGGGCGCTATCTCATCCAGGAGATGGGCGGGCGTTTCTATGCTCCATTGCGGCAGATGAATTGGTGGCCTGGTGTGGCGGTGAGCAGCGGGCTGATCGTGGCAGCCTGGGGTTACCTCATCGGCACCGGCAGTATATCGACGCTCTGGCCAATGTTCGGCGCAGCGAATCAGTTACTCGGCACCCTGGCCCTATGCATCGGGGCGACGGTGCTCATCAAGATGCGGAAGGCGCAATATCTCTGGATAACGGTGTTGCCGATGTTGTTTGTCGGGACCATTACGTTGCTGGGGTGCTACGAAATGTTCGGCATGTTCGTGACCAAGGCCTCGTTCCTCAACGATGGCGGACAGGTCTTTGCGTTGTATTTGGATGCGGGGCTGGTGGCGATGGTGGCCTTGCTCGCAGTAATCGTCTTAGGCGATAGTATCAGGCAGTGGTATGGCTATCTCGTCTTGAAACGGCCCTTCACCAGCAGCGAGGTCGTGGTAATGGCCGGTGGAGGATCGCCAGGAAGACTGCAGACGACGATTCATCATGATGAGGAGCAGCGGTTGCAGTTGCCCGGTGGAGGGTGCTGTTGAGGAGGGGATGGAGCCTGATGATCTTCTGTGCTCGCGCAACGCGCGACCTCAGAACGCCCTTGTTGGACGCGCGCAGTGGGAGACTATCTGGCCTACCCTCAATGGAAAATAGAAGAAAGGTGCATCGCTCGATGCGTGTACATGAGGATCGACAAGTTTGCTCTCTAGTAGAAGATATAGATGGTTGAATGATGAGAGGAGGGGATCGTGGCTGAGCAGTTTTCTTTTGATGTGGTCTCAGAAGTGAATATGCAAGAGATGAAGAATGTCGTCGATCAGGCGACGAAGGAGATCAAACAGCGTTTCGATTTCAAAGACTCTAAGACGGAAATTACGTTAAAGGAGAAGGAGAAGGAACTGATCCTGGCGTCCGACGATGAGTATAAGCTCAATGCGGTGAGCGATATTGTCAAGACCAAGTGCGTGAAGCGCGGGGTCTCGCTGAAAGCGTTCACCTATGGGACAGTGGAGGCGGCATTGAGTGGGACGGTGCGCCAGGTGGCAAAGATTCAAAGCGGGATCGCGGCGGACAAGGCAAAAGAGGTCACGAAGGCCATTAAGGAGTCGAAGTTGAAAGTACAAGCACAGATTCAAGGTGAACAAGTGCGTGTGCTGAGCAAGAGTAAGGACGACCTCCAAGCGACCATGGCGTTTCTCAAGAGCAAGGATTTTGGAATTGATCTGCAGTTCACCAATTACCGCTAGGGCGGGATGCTGAAACAGGTCCCCAACTACGTTCTTAGTCGATCGAACACCTCAACGTGCATATGCAGTACGCCTCGGTGCTCGATTTTCCCTGCGGCTTTATTGGATGACCTGTTTGAGCACCCCGAATAGATTCTGCACTGTTCAACGCATGACACACGCTCTTGCTCTCCTCCTTTTTTTCATTGCAGCTCTCGCAGGCTGCAATCGCAGCGATGCGATCGTCGTGATCCAGCTCCATCCAAAGAATCCCGACATCATCTACCTCGCGACAAACGACTACATCTATAAGACGCGTGATGGGGGGCAGACTTGGACGAATCTGTCACATGGTATGAGTCACTCCCGCGTGATTTCGATGGCGATTGACCCTGCCTACCCCGCCACGGTGTATGCCGGCACAAAAGGCGAT
>DATEPD010000124.1:0-3059 GCA_035273365.1 Nitrospiraceae bacterium
CCAGCATGTTCCCGCTGGTAGCGGAAGACGGACGTTCGATAGGAAAGACGCAACGGTAACGTCATGCCCGTAAGTCCCATTGCGACCGTCCTGGCGATTTGTGCCGTGGCATCCGGACGGAGGAGTAGCGTCCGTCCCGTCGTACGATCCACAAATTGATAGCAGTGCTCGATCAGTTCCGGCTCAAGCCCTGGAGCCAAGACATCGAGATACTCGAACGTGGGAAGAATGATCTCATCGTAGCCCCAGCGGTTAACTTGCGCGAGCAATTGTTCTTCAAGGCGGCGGACTTGCTTGGCAGCATGAGGAAGAATTGTCGCCATACCCACGGGGACGAGCGAGCGCTCTCTGGACGACGCGGCCTGTCCCGAAGAAGGACGGGGCTTCGGATGAGCGGAGACCATGGCTGACCTGATGGATGGCGCGCGGGGTTAGGACAGAGCCGCGACTTTGACTGAGAGAATGTCCTTGCTGGATTTGATCGTCTCAAGTACCGTGTCTGGAAAAACCGCATCGGACCCAATGATGAGCAGCGCGTTCCCTCCCCGCCTCTCGAGCGCGCATTGCATCCGGACGATATTAATCTGGTTGTCCCCGAGCACCTTCCCCACCATTCCGATCACCCCGGGACGATCGATGTTATGGATCAGAAGCATATGCCCCTCCGGTACGACCTCAACATGGAACTGATCGATCTCCACGACCCGCGGATCTTTCTTGTGATAAAGTGTGCCGGCCACCTGGTAGGACTTCTTACCAGCTTCCACTCGCACTCGGATCAAGCTCGTGAAGTCCCCTGAATCGGAACTTCTGACTTCCTTAACCTGAATCCCCCGCTCTTTGGCAACAATCGGTGCATTCACATAATTGACCGGGGCTTCCATGATCGGAGTCAGTAATCCCTTCAGGACCGCAATCGTCAGCGATGCCACTGACAGTGCGGCAACTTCTCCACTGTACTCGACCGTCAACGACTCGATCCCACCTTCACAGAGCTGTGTTTGCAGCTTGCCGAGTTGTTCGGCTAGGGAGAGATAGGGCTGGAGCCTCGGGAGCAATTCGGGAGAGACTGACGGAATGTTGACGGCTCCCCGGGCAATTCCCTTTGTGAAGTAGTCGACAATCTGTTCGGCGATCCCGACCGCGACATTTTCTTGCGCCTCAGTGGTCTGCGCCCCAATGTGAGGGGTGCAAATAAAATTTTCTAACGTCAACAAGGGGTTCTCGGCCTTCACCGGTTCTTCCTCGAACACGTCAAACGCAGCTGCAGCCACGCGCTTGGTCTTCAAGGCTTCGAACAAATCGCCTTCGTGAATAATCCCCCCGCGCGCACAATTCACAATCATCACGCCCGGCTTCATTGTGGCAATCGCCTGGGCATTGATGATGCCCTTCGTTTCAGGCGTCAATGGCGTGTGTACAGAAATGATCTCTGCTCGCCGGAACAACTCGGGCAGCTCCACCATCTCGACACCCATTTTCTGCGCCCGATCAGCCGCCAAATACGGATCAAAGGCAATCACTCGCATCCCAATGCCTTGAGCCAATTTCGTCAAATGACTCCCTATCTGACCGGCGCCGACGATCCCAAGCACCTTATTATAGAGTTCGATGCCCATGAACTTGTCTTTTTCCCACTTCCCAGCCTTTACCGAAGCGGTCGCTTGCGGAATCCTTCGACTCATCGCGCAGATCATCGACATCGTGTGCTCGGCAGTCGTGACCGTGTTGCCTCCAGGCGTATTCATGACCACGATGCCCCGACGAGTGGCTGCGGGGGTATCGACATTGTCCAAGCCAGATCCGGCCCGCCCCACGACTTTCAATTTCTCAGCTGCAGCGATCAACTCCGCAGTGACTTTTGTCCCGGACCGCACAATCAATCCATCAGCGTCTTTGATCTCTCTGAATAGATCTTCCTTCGAAAGCTTCGATCTGACCACCACGGTAAATCCGGCTTTCTCGAGAAGATCCACCCCTTGCTTGGAGAGGCTATCACTAATCAGAATTTTCATCACAGTCCCGCGTCACCTTCCGGCACGAGTTCGTCGATGTCCGGACCCTACGCCATGAGTATTTCTTGCGCCTTCCCAACACCGCTCCCAAGCTTCAAGGGGTGCCCTAACCCTTTAACCACCATTTCAACGGCTGCCACCGCCATGATGATATCGAAGCGGTCCATATAGCCCATGTGTGAGAGCCGGAAGATCTTCCCCTTCAGATGGTCTTGTCCACCAGCTGCTGTAATGCCGTATTGGACACGCAGGTTCTTGTAAATAGCCTGTCCGTCCACACCTTCCGGCGCTGAAATCGCGGTGAGGGCATCGCTGGGGGACTCTTTCGGAAACAATGCCAGCCCGGCGCCCTGTATCCCTTCGCGCATGGCCTTTGCGAGCATGGCTTGGCGGGCGAATACACCTTCAAGCCCCTCTGCTCTCATCATCTTGAGCACTTCCTGCAAGCCGACAATGAGGGACACGGCCGGTGTATAGGCCGTCTGATTCTTCTGCTGATTCTCATGCTCTTTCTTAAAATTGAAGTAGAACGCCGTGTTCTTCGCTTTCTCCGCCAACTGCCAAGCTTTATCGCTCACGCTCACAAAGGCAAGACCCGGCGGAAGCATCAGGGCCTTTTGCGACCCGGTAATCACGACATCGATTCCCCATTCATCGGTCTTGATGTCAAACACGCCGAGCGCGGTAATGGCATCCACCACAAGAATGGTCTCGCTATAGGGCTTGACGATCTCCGCAAGCGTCTTGACGTCGTGCGCGACGCCAGTGGATGTTTCGCTCGCCTGCACATATACGGCCTTGATTCCCGGATCTTTCTTTAGCGCATCGGCCACCGCCTGAGGGTCGACAGCATATCCCCATTCCACTTTGATTTCCGTCGCTTGGGCACCGAACGTCTTGCAGAGCTTGGTCCATCGCTCCCCGAACTTCCCCCCGTTAATGGTCAGCGCCTTGTCGCCTGGCGAGAGAAAGTTCGACACGGCACCTTCCATGCCTCCGGTCCCGGAAGCCGCCAACATGAGCACATTGTTTTTCGTTTGGTAG
>DATEPD010000125.1:0-4933 GCA_035273365.1 Nitrospiraceae bacterium
ATAGCCACTGGGATCATATTGGCGGGCACCGCTATTTCCACGATTTGGCTCACGTGAAGTTCTACGCCAGGGACAATTATCGTCAAGAGTTGGAGATCGTTCGCCCAGGCACGCGCGGATTTCGCTACTTTTTTGGCACCGATTTTAAAGAGGATTTCATTTCTGATTTCAAGCCTGATATCACGGTCGGCACGCGTACCGAAATCACCATAGGAGGGACTCGATTTGCTCTCATTCCAGTTCCCGGTGGAGAAACGGTCGATGGACTCTTTATTCATGTGCCTGAGCACGACACGCTGTTCGTCGGCGATTTCATCATGCCGTACCTCGGCGCGCCCTTCGTTGAAGAGGGCGACATCCCAGGGCTCTTAGCAGCCATTGATGTGGTGGTCTCCTTAAACTCTAAGCACCTGCTCCACGGGCACGAGCCGCTCACGCGGATTTGGCCCACTGTGAGCATGCTCGCGAAGCTCAAAATCCATCTCGAATGGCTGTACCAAGAAACTCTGAATGCTGCCTGGAATGGCATGAGCCGAGCGGCGATCCATCATCAAAATCTGATGCCGCCATTCATCCATCAGAATCCCGAGGTGCACTTCCCCTTTCTCGTCATGCGAGAGAATGTCATAAACCGAATATACGATCAGAATATCGGCTACTGGCAGCCCGACCTTCAAGGCATGGACCATCTGAGTCAGGAAGAGTTCGGTTTGTTATTGACGCACTACTTAGAGCGTTCAGAACAACAGCTGGTCAGTGCGATTGAACACATGCTGGAGAGCGGCGACCACGCACTCGCGGCACGCACAACGACATGGGCACTGACTCAATATCCGTCCAGTGCCAAGTTGCAAGAGCTGAGGAAGATGGCTTTCATGAAGCAGAAAGAGAAATACCAAGAGCTCAGCCCCTTCAAGGTTATTGTGTACTCGGAGGCGATCCAGCATGGAACGCCACAGTTGCAGCATACCTTGCCTAACAATGGCATGAAGACGGACGCTCGCTAATGTCGCGATGTTGTGCTCCACAAAGTTGCCGGCCTATCCACCATTATCGACGTGACTCATGATGCACGATCGTACATCAGCGTGGCTGGATCACCTTGGTCTCGGGATTTACCGTGAGGCGTTTCGGAAAAACGCGATCACGTGGGATGTCCTCCCTGAGCTGACTACGGGCGACCTGGAGACGTTGGGCGTCTTATTGGGACATCGGAAACAACTCTTGCGCGCGATCGCGCAATTGTCACCGCGCGCTGAGGTGCCGGGCTCTGGGTCTCTCTCCAGTAGCGGCAGTCCTGAAACGCAACCACTCTCTCACGAACGAGATCACGCGGAACGTCGCCAGTTGACGGTGGTATTCTGTGATCTGGTGAATTCGACCGCCTTGTCCAGCCGGATGGATCCTGAAGACCTCCAGGAAATTATCCGGCATTTTTTGGACGCCTGTAGCGAAGCGATCCGGCGGTTCGATGGCTATATCGCACAATACTTGGGTGATGGAGTCTTGGTCTATTTTGGGTACCCCCATGCCCACGAAAACGATGCAGAACGAGCAGTCTACGCCGGACTGGCGATTCTAGACTCTCTGAAGACACGGAATCACGAGAGTCCCAAACCAGAGTGTGGTCTTGCGGCACGAATTGGGATCGCGACGGGTCATGTCGTCGTCGGCGAAGTCATGGGACAGGATACGGCAAAAGAACGGTCGGTGTTCGGCGCAACCCCCAATCTTGCCGCTCGCCTCCAAGCCCTGGCCCAACCCAATCAACTCGTCATTGACCGGACGACGAAACGTCTTGTCGGCAATGCGTTCGATGTAGCGGATCTCGGCGCCGCGTTGCTGAAAGGGTTCGACATACCGGTCCACGCCTGGCAGGTGCTGGGTAGTAGGGAATCGGCCAGTCGGTTTGAGTCCTATCGAGCCAGCCACTTAAACAATTTTGTCGGCAGAGAACAGGAGCTATCACTCCTGGTGGGCCGCTGGCGTGAGGCCGTCGACGGCGAAGGACAGGTCGTGCTTCTCTCTGGTGAGGCCGGTATCGGAAAATCGAGAATGATCCGTCATCTGTGTGACCGTCTCGCCGATGAGCGTCCCCATCGGGTGCAATTTCAATGTTCTCCGTACCATACTAATACGGCGTTTTACCCGGCGATCAATTTTCTGCGGGATGCCGCGGGCCTGACCAGTCAGGACAGTGCCGAGGTGCAACTGAATAAGCTCGACGCACTGGCTCGAGAGAGCGGAATCGATAAGAAGGAGACGGTGGTCTTGTTGGCGGATCTGCTCTCGATCCGGGGAGATCATCGGTACCCGCCGCCCGCGGTGTCATCCGAAACACGCAAGGAGATGACGCTGGAAGTCCTCGTCCAACATCTCCAACGTCTGGCTGATCGTTCCTCGGTGTTGTTCATTGTGGAAGATGCTCATTGGCTCGATCCCACCACGCTGGACCTCATAACCCGCATCATTAACCGCATCCGGCAAATGCGCGTGTTACTGGTGATCACCTTTCGTCCCGACTTCAAGCTGGTGTGGGCGGACTATAGTCACGTGACGTTCTTGACGCTCAGTCGATTTACCCGGCGGCAGAGTGCCGAGCTTGTGGCGGCGATAACTGGAGGCAAAGCGCTGCCCCTCGCGGTTCAGCAGGCGATTCTGGCGAAGACCGACGGCGTGCCCCTCTATCTCGAAGCGTTGACGGAAAATGTGGTGGAATCCGGGCTGCTGACTGAGGGGAATGATTCATTTACGTTGAACGCTCCATTAAAGGAACTGCCTATTCCAGACAGTTTGCAAGCGTTGCTCATGGAACGCGTGGACCGATTGGGGCCTGCCAAGGAAGTTGTCCAAACGGGGGCTGCGATCGGACGCGAATTTACATTCGAGCTGTTACAGGCAACGGTCGAAATACCGGACAGCCAGTTGAGGCATGCCCTCGACCTGTTCGTCGTTTCCGGGCTGATCTTCCAAGTGGGCGAGATCCCTCTCGCGACCTACCACTTTAGGCATGCGCTCGTCCAGGAAGCGGCCTACAGCACCCTTCCCAAGAAACCCAGGCGAGTACTCCATGCCCGAATCGCTAAGGCACTGGAGAGTCGGTTCCCCGAAACGGTGAGCATGGACCCGGAACTCCTGGCATATCACTATGAACAAGCAGGATTGGCTGGTCCGGCAGTGGAGTATTGGCATCGTGCGGCGCGGAGAAGTGTGGAACGATCAGCCAATATCGAAGCGCTTCATCACTTTACTCGGGCGCTTGACGTGCTCAAGGATTTGCCGTTGGGGCCGGAACGCGATGCCGTGGAGTTGGAACTCCTCCTCTCACGCGGAGCCCCCTTGCTGACTGTCAAAGGGTATGCATCCGACGAAATGGAGCACAATTATCGAAGGGCGAAGGAGTTGTCACAGGGGGACAGCGATTCCGTTCTTCAGTTTCGCGCCATTTGGGGCTTATGGGTGTTTCATCTGGTCAAAGGGCATCTCGCCAAGGCTCGCGGCCTCGCCGAAGCTCTCCTCGCGCTGGCGAACCGCACACAAAGCTCGGATCTCCTGGTTGGAGCTCACCGGAGTTTGGGTAGCACCTGTTTCTGGCTTGGCCGGATTGACGAAGCAAGAACCCATCTGCTTACCGCCAGATCCCTGTATGATCCGACTCAACACCGCGCACATGCGGTACGCTACGGCCAAGCTCCCGGGATAACTGCGAGGATTTATCTGGCCAGGACATTATGGATCTTGGGTGAGGTGGACCAAGTTGAACCGTTGGCGCTGGAAGCGATTAACATGGCGAGGGAGTTGGAACACCCCTTCACTCTAGTTTTTACCTTATGCCACATTTCCTTCATCTATTCCGCTGTTCGCGACGCGAATAGAGTGCTGAAGCTTACCGACGAAGCCATTGCGGTTTCCACACAATACGGATTTGAATTGGGCCTGGCATGGGCGACGACCTCTCAAGGCTGGGCGTTGGCCGAACAGGGGCGAGAGGACGGGCTCGGTACGTTACTACACGGGCTTTCCGCGACTCGGGCCACAGGTGCAAGTCTCAACGACACGTTCATCTTGGCGTTGCTTGCCGAACTATATTTACGACACAACCGCATGAACGAAGGCTTGGGCGCAATTGAGGACGCGCTGAAGCTCGCCGTCACTGGGAGTGAACTATTTTGGCACGCGGAACTGCTTCGACTGAAAGGCGAACTGCTGCTCGGACAATCCGACCGATCCCATGAATCAGTCCATGCGGCAGAACAATGTTTGTGCGAAGCTCTGAAGATTGCGCAGGATCAGCATGCAGTTATGCTGGAGCTTCGAGCGGCTACGAGCCTTGCGAGGTTCTGGAAGACGCGCAATAAAATGGATGAGGCCACACGTATTTTGAATTCTGTGTGCGTCAGGTTTAACGAAGGCGTCAATACCCGCGAGCTGATCGAGGCGAAAACGGTGCTGGACCAGCTTCGCGTGTGAAGTTGCTGCTGGGCTTGACCTTTGTTGTGCCCCTTCACAATACGTCGCAGACATCAATGGCGAGCGTCTCGGCAATAACCTGTCTGTCCCTGATCCTTGCAGCGACCTACCCTCCTTGAATGTTCCGGGTCCGTGCCGATCTTTCGTCACGTGCTGTCATTTCGGCAGATGCTCCTCGGCACTTGGCTATTTTGGTTACAGAGATCTATGAACGAGTCCACTCTATCTCTGTAGTTTCAGTGGCTTCGACGACTAAGCCACGCGGAAGGCTGCTGGAATGTGAATTGCTATTTGTATATGCAATAGTATGAACCAATGAAAACGGAGTCAAACACACCATGAAACAGGATAAGAATATTATTGATCGTATAGCAGGTGAGTGCCTGCTGAGGCGCGGGTAGGGCTTTTTTTTGACTATATACTTGCATATGCAAATATATAGAAGTCCCAAACCTATACGGAC
>DATEPD010000126.1:0-4478 GCA_035273365.1 Nitrospiraceae bacterium
GTTTCTCGTGACATTCGTTCCATCTTCTCCTCGTCCCATAGTCTCGACTCCCCTCTATTTCTTACCCATGCCGGAGACCAGTCGGGACGATTGTTCATCGTCGGACAACCAGGGACTATCAGAATATTGGAACGAGGAAAACTGCTGGAGGTGCCGTTTCTCGATATTAGGGACCGCGTCCTTTCTGGAGGTGAACGAGGGCTGCTGGGCTTGGCATTTCATCCGGAGTATCGACAAAATGGCCGGTTCTTCGTGAATTATACAAGAAAGGAAGACGGCGCGACGGTAATCGCCGAGTACCATCGAAGCGATCAGGCGGACCATGCGGCACGTGAGGAACGGGTGCTAGTTTTGATCCTGCAACCCTATCCCAATCACAATGGTGGTATGATCGCCTTCGGCCCCGACGGGTATCTTTATATTGGGATGGGCGACGGTGGGGCCGGTGGCGATCCGCAGAATCGAGCTCAAAACAAGGACGAATTATTGGGGAAACTCCTCCGGATCGACGTTAATGGTCCTGTTCCCTATGGCATTCCCGAAGACAACCCCTATGTAAGAGGCGAGGAACGGCCTGAAATTTTCGCTAAAGGGTTAAGAAATCCCTGGCGTTTTTCGTTTGATCGAGAAACTGGGGACCTTTGGTTGGCCGATGTCGGAGAGAAAGGATGGGAAGAAGTCAACGTCGTGAGAAAAGGCGAAAATTACGGCTGGCGAAGTCTAGAGGGGTTTCATTGCTTTAATCTTCAGGAACCTTGTCGCAAGGAAAATTTTACTTCCCCGGTACTTGAGTATAACCATCAGGGTGGCCGTTGTTCTATCATTGGAGGTTACGTCTACCGGGGGAGAACCATTCCGGCGCTTGTCGGCGCCTATCTCTATGGGGATTACTGCAGCGGCGAAATTTTTGCGGTTCGCACGGTCCAGGGCGGGCGGATAGCTGGAGATCCGTGGCTTCTCCTCAAGACCAATGCGCGCATCTCTTCTTTCGGGGAGGACGATACGGGCGAGATCTATATGCTCGATCTGAAGGGGACTGTTTACCTGCTTGCGCCGGGATCCAAGTAGTCTGTTGATTTTCAAATGGTAGGTCTAGCCGCATTCAGACAATGTGGTGTAGTCATTCATCACGGTGAGCTGCCTCCTTTGAAGCCAAATGGTAGTTGCGGCAGGGCCACATGTGAAATCGGGATGGCCACTCCGATCAAAGCACTCATTGTAAAAAGGGCACCACCTTTGAGAATCAAATGGGTCTGAGTGGAGGTACGTTGTCCCAGGTCGTCGATTGTTATTCCTCAAAAATTAGGGAGGAGGTTATCGTCCAGAGATTCAGTGTGCCCTTCAAGTATAATGTGCACTTCACCAATAGGTCTCTGGAGCCAGTCAATCGATCACTCGTAAATGCCATTTGTCTGAACAAGACAAATGAGTTGCGTAAGGTATTCGCGATCGTTGATGAAGGACTGTTGAACGCTCGTCCGGACTTAGACTGTGAGCTGAGAAATTATTTTAAAGTGCATCGAGATTCCATGAGACTTGTTGCTCCGCCCTTTTGTATACCTGGGGGGGAGAAGGTAAAAGATGACTCGCACTGGCTCTTGCAGGTACACAAACAGCTTCACCACTTTCACATCGATCGCCACTCGATCGTCTTAACCGTCGGTGGAGGAGCCGTTCTTGATATGGCCGGGTTCGCCGCTGCTACAACACATAGAGGTGTGCGGAATGTTCGAGTGCCGACAACTCTACTGTCTCAGGCCGATGGCGGGTTGGGAGTAAAGACGGGAATTAATAGGTTTAAGGTCAAAAATTTTCTCGGGACGTTTACTGTTCCAGTTGCGGTGGTCAACGATTCCGATTTCCTTCGCACTCTACCGCCACGACATCTAGTCTCTGGGATGGCCGAAGCCGTCAAGGTGGCGCTGATACGTGATCGGAATTTTTTTGACTGGCTCCTCGATCATTCGACCTCGCTTCGGTCTCATCAGCTCTCTACGGTGGAAAATCTTATCAAGTGGTCTGCGACCCTTCATCTCAACCATATAACACTTGCCGGTGACCCATTTGAGTCTGGCAGTGCCAGGCCACTCGATTTTGGACACTGGGCAGCGCACAAGCTCGAATCGATGACCTCTTATCGGCTGCATCATGGCGAAGCGGTCGCAGTCGGCATCGCCATTGATTCGCGTTACTCGATGGAGACTGGCTTGTTGAGCGAACGGGCCCTCAATCGAATTCTTCGCCTGCTCGATCGGTTGGGGCTTCCGTCGTGGCATCGCGCACTTGATCTCAAGGGACCGGACGGGCAGCTGAAGATTCTCCGTGGCGTAGATGAATTCAAAGAACACATCGGCGGCGATCTGTCCATTACCCTGCTGAAACGGATCGGCGAAGGCATTGAGGTCGACCGGATCGATCACGTTGTGCTCCGGCGAGCGCTCTCCTGGCTCAGGAAGAGGCATTCCAGCCGATGCGCCTCGAAATAGCAGGCCGCCCTCACCTGACATACTGCACGAACATCCATCCGGGGGAAACCTGGGTTGAGATTCGCCGGAATCTCGAACAGTATGTCCTGCGAGTCCGCGAAAAAGTCGCTCACAACGGTGCGTTTGGGATCGGTTTGCGACTTTCGGGGCAAGCCGCACATGCGCTCTCCGAGCCGAAGACATTAACCGATTTTCGAAGCTTTCTCCTAGACCACAATCTATATGTGTTCACCATCAATGGATTCCCATACGGCACCTTCCACGGGACACATATTAAAGAAAAGGTGTACTTGCCAGATTGGCTCGACGAGGAAAGGCTTCTCTATGCCGACCAACTGGCACGCATTCTTACGGCCTTGCTGGCAGACCATCCCGATATCGATGGCAGCATCAGCACAGTTCCGGGGGCGTTCAAATCTCGCATCCAATCACCAGGCGATGTCTCCCGCATAGCTGGACAGCTTCTGCAGCATGCCGCAACCCTTCACAAACTGAAAGAAGGCACGGGCCGGCGAATTATCTGTGCGCTGGAGCCGGAACCCTGCTGTCTGCTCGAAACAATCTCGGAGACAGTCACCTTCTTTAAGAATCATCTCTTCTCGTCATCGGCGGTTACAGAGTTGTCCAAACGGACCGGCCTCACTGCCGGCCAGGCCGAGGAAGCCCTTCATCGGCACCTTGGCGTTTGCCTGGACACGTGCCATGCTGCGGTGGAGTATGAGGACCCGGATCAGATGCTCTCGGAACTCCGCGATGCCGGCATCGGTATCGCGAAGATTCAGCTCAGCGCCGGGCTCCGCATTCCGCAGGTCAACCGCGAGGCGCTCGCCGCACTTCGCCCATTTGCCGAATCGACCTACTTGCACCAGGTGGTGGAACGGCGGGGCACGGATCTGATTCGGTATGAGGATCTGCCCCTGGCACTCGCCAATGCAGGCTATGCACCAGGGGCGGATGCCGAAGAAAAAGAATGGCGCATCCACTTTCATGTGCCGCTGTTCCTCGACAGGCTCGGCTCATTTGAGAACACGCAGCCCTTCCTCACCCGTCTGCTCGGGCTTCAGGTCGAACATGCTCCGACGGCCCACTTGGAAATTGAAACCTACACCTGGGACGTCCTCCCTGAAGAGTATCGAGGGATGCCGGTGGTCGATGCCATCACACGCGAGATGCAGTGGGTGATCGGAGCGCTCACGCAATGAATTGGGCAGTGGCGCTCCGGCTCGGCCGCGTCTCGAATCTCCCGACTGTGTGGACGAATGTTTTGACCGGCACAGTGTTGGCCGGTTCCATACCCATGCCGTTCGCGCTGGGTCTTTTGCTTCTCGCCATCTCTCTTTTTTACGTGGCCGGCATGTATTTGAACGACGCGTTTGACCGACACTTCGATACAACTGCGTACCCGCAACGGCCTATCCCTTCCGGTGCCGTCGCAGCCGGAACCGTTTTTACGATTGGGTTTCTGGGACTCGGGGCCGGCGAACTGCTGTTGATCGTCGTGGGATATGGAGTAGAGGGAGGTCGGGGATTGCCGCCGGTGATCGCCGGGCTCTGTCTGGCGGCGACCATCGTCTTTTACAGCGCGCACCACAAGGGCAATCCGCTCGGTCCGCTCTTGATGAGCCTCTGTCGGGCGCAGGTTTACTTGACCACGGCCCTGGCCGTTTCCTCCGAGTTGGCTCAACAGGTGTGGTGGGGAATAGGTCTGCTCGTGGCCTACGTCATCGGATTGAGCTACGTGGCGCGGCAGGAAACGCTAACTCGTCTGACGAATCTCTGGCCGTTGGCTATGCTGGCAGCGCCTCTGATTTATGGCCTGCCAGGAGCGCTACGCAATATGGGACCCGCGGTGATCTACATGAGCTTTGTGGCTTGGGTCGTCTATGCCGTGTGGCGGCTGATGAAGCGAACTCAGACGGATATTCGGGAGGGAGTCTCGGGTCTCATTGCGGGGATCGCCCTTCTTGACGCGCTGCTGATCTCGCTGGCCGG
>DATEPD010000127.1:0-6148 GCA_035273365.1 Nitrospiraceae bacterium
GCCGTCTGCAGACCAGTTAGAGCTACGGGGTGGCGTGACCACACGGCACATGTTCACTCGCGATCTGGTGTGGTCACGTTCGTGGATGAGCTATGATGCGGGGTGCTCCGGTCTCATGGGAGTGCAGACTCTGTTGTCCGATGATCTCGAGATTATCCGACGGGTGTTGCACGCAGAGATCGATCTTTTTGCAGAGCTAATCGCGCGGCATCAGCAGCATGTCGCGAAATCATGAATCGGCATGTGCCGTCCGATCGCGTGGGGGAAGTCGCGCATGATGTCTTCGTTCGGGCCTACAGCAGCTTATCGAGCTTTTCGCGGCAGACCTCCGTTCGACCATTGGCTGTCCGGCATCGCCGTCAGGACGTGTTATGATTTTTGGCGGGCAAGGCCGCGAAACATGAGAGAATCATGAAACATCTGACCCGCGAGTTGTCCTTGACGCCGGCACAACAATTGGACATCGAGCCGATTGTCAGCCGGGCTCATGTGAAAATATTACAATTGCGCTTTTCGCATCAGCCGGAAGTCGAACAGGCTCTGACTCTAGGGGTGGCCGAGATCAAGACCAAGTTGTCTGCGGAGCAGCAAGCAAAGTTGGATGAGCTCTATGCCAAACTCCAACGGCGCTGGCAGATTTCGAACGACTATTTGCAAACCACCAGGGAACGGCTCAAACACACGAAGTAGGGATTGAGCCGGCTCCTATACGGCGCACGGTAAAGGTCGATGATGACGTTCTCCGAGGAACCGAGAAGGGACGAAATGCCGGAGTCTGTGAGTTTCGCCACATTACTCAAGCGTTGGGTACTCGGACTCTTTGTGGCCTGTGTCTTAGCCGTGATCGGATACGCCCTGTTAACCAAGTCCGACGTGACGCCATTACGTGCCGCCGGCCAAGGGCAGAACCCCCAGGCAACCAGGACGATGCCGGTTGTGGCCGCAGTTGCGAAAACAGGCGACATCGGCGTCTACCTCAATGGACTTGGATCGGTCATTCCGCTCAATACCGTCACGGTGAAGAGTCGCGTCGACGGGCAACTGATGCAGGTACGGTTCAAAGAAGGACAGACCGTCCACGCAGGAGACCTGCTGGCCGAAATCGATCCGCGCCCATTTCAGGTGCAATTGACGCAGGCCGAGGGACAGATGGCCCGCGACCGGTCGCAGTTGAAAAACGCCCAAGTTGACCTCGAACGATACCGTGGGCTCTTGCAGCAGGGATTTATTCCCAAGCAGCAACTCGACACCCAGGAAGCATTGGTCCGCCAGCTGGAAGGGATGGTCCAGTCCGATCAGGGACAGATCGACAACGCCAAGTTGCAGATCACATACTCCCGCATCACCGCTCCTATTAACGGGCGCATCGGATTGCGCCTCGTGGATCAGGGCAACTTGGTCCGTGCGAATGATGCCAACGGGTTGCTGGTCATCACGCAACTTCAACCGATTACCGTGGTATTCACCATCGCCGAAGATAGTCTCCCCCCCGTACTCGACAAGCTCAAAGCTGGAGAACTGTTGCCGGTCGAAGCGTTTGATCGGGAACAAAAGCGAAAGCTGGCCGCAGGAACCCTGCTGACGGTCGACAACCAGATCGATCCGAACACCGGGACGGTGCGGCTGAAAGCGATCTTCCCGAACGATGATGGTGAATTATTCCCCAATCAGTTCGTCAATGCGCGTCTGCTGTTGGACATCAAACGGGGAGCCACGGTCGTGCCGTCTGCCGCCGTTCAACGAGGACCAAAAGGAACGTTCGTGTATGTGGTGAACCCCGACCGAACGGTAGCCATACGACTTGTCACGATCGGGATCACCCATCCCGAGGAGGTATCCGTCGATGCAGGCCTGTCTCCCGATGAACTCGTCGTCGTCGACGGCACTGAAAAACTGCGCGAGGGAAGCAAGGTGGAGGTCCAGAGCCAGAACGGCTCGCCCGTCAAAGGCGGAACCGAGCAGCCGTCCCCAGGGCCAGGGATCGAGAAGTCTCGAAGAGTGGTGGGGCCATGAATCCGTCCCGTCTGTTCATCTTGCGTCCGGTTGCGACAACCCTGTCGATGGCTGCCATTCTCCTTGCCGGCTTCATCGCGTATCGACAGCTTCCGGTTTCGGCCCTTCCCCAAGTCGATTACCCGACTATTCAGGTGCTCACCTTCTATCCAGGTGCAAGCCCCGATGTGATGGCCTCTTCCGTGACCGCACCATTGGAACGCCAGTTCGGACAGATGCCTGGGTTGAACCAGGTGACCTCCACCAGTTCGGGCGGCAGTTCAGTCATCACCCTGCAATTCAGTTTGGATCTCAATCTGGACGTCGCCGAGCAGGAGGTGCAGGCTGCTATCAATGCCGCGTCCACATTTTTACCGCGCGATCTGCCTAGCCCACCCGTCTATAGCAAGGTCAACCCGGCGGATGCGCCGATCTTGACGCTGGCGCTGACATCGCACACCCTGCCTCTGTCTCAGGTTGAAGACCTTGCCGAAACCCGGTTTGCTCAGAAGGTTTCACAACTATCCGGCGTCGGTCTTGTGAGCATCGGCGGCGGGCAGCGGCCGGCGGTGCGGATTCAGGTGAATCCGAGAGCCCTCTCGGCCTATGGGCTCACCCTGGAGGATCTACGCGTCGTTGTAGCTGCGGCGAACGTCAACCAAGCGAAGGGCACCTTCGACGGCCCGAAGCGGGCTTCCATCATCAATGCGACGGATCAGCTCCTCTCGAGCAAAGAATATCAGCCGCTGATCGTTACCTATCGCAACGGTGCGCCGGTGCATTTATCCGATGTCGCCGACGTGATCGACGATGTGGAGAACGTCAAGCAGGCGGCGTGGATGAACGAGAACCCAGCAGTGATCGTCAACGTCCAGCGGCAACCGGGCGCCAATGTCATCGAGGTGGTGGATCGCATCAAGAAACTGTTGCCGCAGTTGCAAAGTACGCTGCCGTCGTCCGTCCAGGTCACTGTCCTAACCGACCGCACGATCTCCATTCGTGGATCAGTCCAAGACGTGCAGTTCGAGCTGATGCTGGCCGTCGCACTGGTGATCATGGTGATCTTCCTGTTCCTCCGTACCCTGTCCGCCACCGTCATCCCCGCTGCGGCAGTCCCGTTGTCGCTGGTCGGCACCTTCGGAGTCATGTATCTGCTGGGGTTCAGTCTGAACAACCTGACGTTAATGGCGCTCACGATTTCGACCGGCTTCGTGGTAGACGATGCAATTGTGATGATCGAAAACATTTCACGATATATCGAAAAAGGTGACTCGCCGCTGGAGGCCGCACTCAAGGGATCAAAGCAGATCGTGTTCACCATTCTCTCCCTGACCATCTCACTCATCGCCGTCTTGATTCCGCTTCTATTCATGAGCGACGTCGTGGGCCGGTTGTTCCGCGAGTTTGCCCTCACCCTCAGCATCACGATCCTCATCTCGGCCGTGGTCTCGCTGACACTGACCCCGATGATGTGCGCCAGGCTGCTTCGCCACACCCCAAAGCCGGAACAAGGCAAATTCTACCGCCTCTCTCAAGAGGCCTTTGATCGGACCATCGCAGCATACGGCAGATCGTTGCGATGGGTATTGACCCATCAACCGGCCACGCTGGCCGTGGCGATAGGCACGTTGATATTCACCGTCCTGCTCTACATCGTCGTGCCCAAGGGATTCTTTCCTATTCAAGATACGGGTGTCATTCTGGGAATCTCTGAAGCTCCCCAGTCGATTTCGTTTCCGGCAATGGTCGAGCGGCAACAGGCGTTATCAGCCATGGTCTTGACCGATCAGGCCGTCGAAAGTCTCTCCTCATTCATTGGGGTGGATGGCACGAACAGCACGCTGAACAGCGGGCGCCTTCAGATCAACTTGAAGCCTTTCGCCGAGCGGAGAATCAATTCGAGCGACGTCATCCGCCGTCTGCAATCGCAACTGGTGAAAGTCGAAGGCATCTCTTTATTCCTGCAGCCCGTGCAGGATCTCACCGTTGAGGATCGCGTGAGCCGGACGCAGTACCAGTACACACTCGAAGATGCAGACACCGAGGAACTGAACCGGTGGACACCCAGGCTCGTCGAGGCCTTGCAGACGCTTCCCGAATTGCGCGATGTGAGCAGCGACCAACAGGATAAGGGACTGGCGTCCATGCTGGTCATCGACCGCAACACGGCATCCCGCATGGGCATCACCCCGCAAGTGATTGTCGATGCCCTGTATGACGCTTTCGGCCAGCGGCAGGTGTCCACTATGTTTACCCAGTTGAATCAGTATCGTGTCGTGCTGGAAGTGATGCCAGAATTTCATCAGGGGCCACAGGCATTGCAATTCCTCGATGTCCGGTCACTCAGCGGCGGCCAGGTCCCGTTGAGTGTGTTCACGCAGGTCATGGAGACGACCACCCCATTAGCCGTGAGCCGGCAGGGACAGTTCCCCGCTGTCACGCTCTCGTTCAATCTCGCACCGGGCGAATCGCTCGGCGACGCGGTGGCGGCAATCGAGCAGGCGGCACAGGAGATCGAGCTACCGCCCAGTATCCGGGGGAGTTTTCAGGGCACAGCCCGAGCCTTCCAGGCCTCACTGGAGAACCAGCCGTGGCTGATTATCGCAGCCCTCATCACCGTCTACATCGTGCTCGGGATTCTGTACGAGAGCTATGTCCATCCTCTGACGATCCTCTCCACGCTGCCGTCAGCGGGAGTCGGAGCGTTGCTCGCGCTGATGCTCTTCCGTACCGAGTTCAGTGTGATCGCCTTAATCGGCATCATTCTCCTGATCGGCATCGTCAAGAAGAACGCCATTATGATGATTGACTTTGCGCTGGAGGCGGAGCGGAAGGAAGGGAAGAGACCGGAAGAGGCGATCTATGAAGCCTGCCTGTTGCGGTTCCGGCCAATCATGATGACGACGCTGGCGGCGATGCTCGCGGCGCTTCCGCTGGCGCTCAGTACCGGCGTGGGGTCCGAGCTTCGCCGCCCCCTGGGGATTGCCATCGTCGGTGGGCTGATCGTCAGCCAGATACTGACGCTCTATACGACACCAGTGGTGTATCTCGCATTCGACCGATTGGCGCGACGGATCGGAACACCCCGATCCGTGAATGCCAGTCGCGACGCCATTGACACGAGTTCGGCATGAATATCTCAGTCACGTTCATCCAGCGGCCGGTTGCCACCACGTTGTTGACCATCGGCGTCACATTCGTCGGGGTGGTCGCCTTTCAGTTTCTTCCCGTGGCCGCGCTTCCCGAAGTAGAATTTCCGACGATCAATGTCTCGGCGAATCTGCCGGGCGCCAGTCCCGAGACCATGGCCACGTCGGTTGCGGCTCCGCTGGAGCGCCAGTTCACGCGTATCGCGGGCGTCACCGAGATGACCTCCAGCAACACGCTTGGGTCCACGAGCCTCACCTTACAATTTGAGCTGAATCGCGATATCGACGGTGCCGCTCGTGACGTCCAAGCGGCGATCAATGCGGCGCGCGCCGATCTTCCGGCAATTCTTCCGAGCAATCCCAGGTATCGCAAGGTGAATCCGGCCGACGCCCCCATTCTGATCCTCGCCGTGACCTCGGATATCGTCGGCCGCGGCAAAATGTACGACGCCGCGTCGAGCATTCTGCAGCAGAAGCTCTCGCAGGTCGAGGGGGTGGGGCAAGTGAACGTAGGCGGCGGCTCGCTTCCGGCTGTCCGCGTCGATCTCAATCCCTCCGCGCTGAACAAGTATGGTATCGGGCTGGGGGACGTCCGCAGAATGCTTAACAGCACCAATGTAAACCGTCCAAAGGGTCAACTGACGGATGGAGCGCGAACTTGGGAGATCAAGGTCAATGATCAACTCCACACTGCTGAGGACTATCTGCCCTTGGTAGTGACATACCGGGAAGGCCGGGCGGTGCGACTATCAGACATCGCGGCGGTCGAAAACTCCGTTGAAGACCTGAGGACCTCTGGGACGGCCAATGGGAAACCGGCGGTCCTCGTCCTCATCTTCCGGCAGCCTGGGGCGAACATCATCGAGACGGTGGATCGGGTCCGCGCACTGCTCCCGCAACTGGAGGCGTCGATTCCGGGCACCATGATGCTTTCAGTGGTGATGGACCGGACGCCGGTCATTCGCGCTTCGCTGCATGACATCGAGCGGACGCTCGCCATTTCCGTG
>DATEPD010000128.1:0-6784 GCA_035273365.1 Nitrospiraceae bacterium
GTCGCGGTGATAGCCCTGAGTCATGAAGGCGAGGGCCTTGGCCACACGCTCCGGAGTCTTAAGCAGCCCGTTCCGGCCGGGTTTCTCCCCAAGCGCCAGCAACATTTCTGTGACCAAGGATTGCAGCACGTTCAGATCCGCCGGTCCGCCATTCCCTCTGACATCTTTGACCTGCTGCTGACCTCGCCGTATGATTTCCTGCTTAGCCATGCCGCCCCTCTCTCTAGCCCGCATTATTCATGATCGCTTTTGCTGCAATCGTGGATTCGCCGCTGCGATAAGCCTGGACGTGGCGGGCCCGACGTCCAGGCAGGCTCGCCGCTCGGTCGGTCAACATACTGTTTCAAGTACGCCTCCCTCCCTCACGGCTCCGCGTGCCTGTCTCGCATGGCAACTACACGATTTCGCGACGAACCATCATGAATGATGCGGGCCAAGTACCGTGGCCTGACTCATCGACCCCGCATACTCGAAGTAGTTGTCGCGTGTTTCAATTAGCCCAACCTTTTCCAATTGTCCGGGAGGGAAACACTGTGCTAACAGATCCCAAATCAGCAGCACCAGATTTTCTCCCGTCGTCGTGCGATCGGCAAACTCAGGATCGAGATTGATATCGTGATGGTCAAATCGCGTGATTACTTGTTGTTTCACAATCCGATCCAGCTGATCGAGGTCCACGCCTTTATCGGTCGCTGTCGGAACCGTGCTCTTCACAGTGACCAACACGACATAGTTATGCCCATGCCCATTGGGATTATTGCACTTCCCAAATGCAGCCAGGTTTTCGTCTGGAGACAGATGATCCGTGTGCAGCCGGTGCGCCGCGCAGAATCGATATCGCCTTGTGACGCTCATCTGTCCCATCGCAGACTCAACTCACATCCATCGCAAAAAGAGAAGCCAGGACCGGCCGCAGTATTCGGACAGCCCTGGCTTCACTCGTAATATATTTCACTGACCGGCTCGCACCGCTCCAGCACAAATTTGTTAGGCGGTGAAGGAGCTGCCACAGCCGCAGGTTGTCTTGGCTTGCGGGTTCTTGATCGAGAACCCGGAACCTTGGAGACTGTCAACGTAATCGACTTCGGCTCCCTGAAGGAGCGGAGCGCTCTGCGAGTCCATGATGACCTTGACACCACCCTTTTCAACCACGGTGTCGTCATCGGCCATCTTCGACTCAAAGGCCATCCCGTATTGATAGCCGTGACACCCGCCGCCCTTCACATAGACCCGCAAGCCGACGATATCCTTCTCGTCCATCATCAATTCCTTGATCTTCTGCTCTGCAATCGCCGTAATCGTAACCATTGTGATCCTCCTCGTGTAACCAAGCGGTCTTTCGAAAACCTGCCTGGAATGATTTAGTGTAACATCTCTTTACTGGATTTCAATACCCTCCGACTCCGACCGCGAAACCGTGGGTGCAACCCACTTGCCCTCCGGCACCAGCACGACCACGTCTCCAAGCACTTTGGCCTGGCATCCAAGTCGATGCCAAGGCTCACTGAGGGCTTCGCGATCGAGGAGATCTTGTTCATCAAAGTCGATCTCCGAAAGATTCTCGGCACCGAACTGCACTTCGACGCGGCAGGTGGTGCAGGAGGCGTTCCCCCCACAATCGTGATTCAACGAGCACCCGAGCAGCTTCGAGGCCTCCAACAACGACGTATTGGCCTCAACCTCTCCGCTCTTGCCATCAGAATGGAGAAACGTCACGCGCGGCATCCCGAATCCCCCTCAATGTACCGCTGCAGCGGTCGCCACTGGCTGATAGGGACAGCGCTGCAATCGAATATGTTCTTCAAACTCGTGACGAAACAATTTCATGCTGCTCTGAACCAAGACGGCTGCCCCGGTGACCAGCGTGCAATAGCCAGTCCCCTTCACAAATCCACAGAGCTGAAGGAGACTATCCATATCTTTCTTCGTCCCCTCTCCCTCCTCTATCTTGGTCATAAGCGCGGCAAGATTAATGGTCCCCATTCGGCAGGGTGGGCATTGCCCGCAGCTCTCAACCTTGAAGAAATTTGAGAACTTGAGCGTCAGCGCCACCATGCACGTCGCATCATCGACCACGATCACACCGGCCGACCCAAGCCCGGTGCCGGCTTTCTTCAACGAATCAAAATCCATTGTCAGATCGAGTTGATCGGCTGTGACCATCGAAAACGCCGGCCCACCGGGGAATACCGCCTTGATCTTACGTCCTCCCGGTACCCCTCCACCACACTTGGCCACGAGTTCCCTGATCGTTGTACCCATCGGCATCTCATAGACACCGGGGCTATTCACGGCACCGCTCAGGGAGAACATCATCGTGCCCGGGCATTTCTCTGTACCGACCTGCGTAAACCAGGCGACACCTTTCAGGAGGATCCGAGGAATGTTGCACAAGGTTTCGACATTGTTGACCAACGTCGGCTTCCCGTAGAGACCGAAGTCCGTCGGGTAGAACGGCGGCTTCTGTCTGGGCATTGCCGGACGCCCTTGCATGGATTCGAGCATCGCTGTTTCTTCGCCTGCCACGTAACTCCCGTGGCCTTCAAAGACTTGTAGATCGAGGTTCACGCCACTCCCCAGGATATTGTTACCCAAGAACCCGTGAGCCTTCGCCTGCGCCAACGCTTTTTTTAGATTATCCCGTTCTTCTTGGTATTCGTGATTCACATAGATAAACGCCGCCTTGGCTTTGACGGTATAGGCCGCAATGAGACAACCTTCGATCAGTTGGTGCGGCGCCTGTTTGAGCAAATAACGATCTTTAAACGTTCCTGGCTCATGTTCGCCCGCATTGCAGACGAAATAGTGATCTTTCACCCGATGATTGAGGACCTTTTCCCACTTGATACCGGTGGGAAAGCCTGCACCGCCACGCCCACGGAGCCCGGCTTTCTTCAGTTGATCGACGATATCGTTCGCACTCAGTTCTTTCACGCACTTCTCCCAGGCCTCGTAGCCCCCGACATTCCGGTAAGCCTGGATTTCCCAAGGAGCACCGTCAAGCATTTGAAGCACTCGTGACTCAGTCGTTGTCGTCATGCACTCTTCCTTACCCGTTTGGCTCAATGAGTGGTCCGATACTATAAGGTGCTGGGCCCTTGTACGTCAAGGTAATGCCACGAGAATAGGCCTGAATCTCAACGACTTAGGGCCACCGCCCTATACCGAATCAGGTCTATAGGCCATCTGAACAGATTGCAAAACCGCTGAAGGTTGGGGAGCAGGGGGAGGTAAACGGACTTGCCGACGGATTTTCCCGCCGGCAGTCATCTACCATCATTACCTGAAGTGGCTGCCAGCTCCCATGAATAACAGCATGGGAATCGACAACATAAAGTTGACCCGCGAAGCGAGGAGTGCGGTCCGACCCCACTGGGCCATTTCCGCGGGCGCAGGAGTCCCCTGTGCTGCTGCCGTTACTGCCGCAATAATTCTCTTTTGGTTCGGCCAGATAATCGCATGGACGTTGGCCATCATGATGATGCCCAATAGACCGCCGATTCCCAGTGCAATCGCACCGGTTCCGCCTCTGGAGTACATGTAGAGGTACAGCAGAATACCGGCAAGCACCGTGACTGTCGCACCATGACGGAACCAGTTCAGTGCGGCCGGCATCAACTTGGGAATGACGATGTTCTTGGTGGGACCATCCAAACTCTTCAAGAACGCCGCATTGATCAGATTGAAGAAGTACAACAACCCGATCCAGGTGATTCCCGCCAAGAAATGGACCCAGCGAAAGATCAAACCCACCCAATCCGCATCACCGACTGGCGTGCCGACCATAGCAAGGTACCCCATGATCAATACCACGGCGAGCCCAAATCCTACGGCCATCGTCTGCATCGGACTCTCAAGAAATTTCATAGTTCTCCTCGTTCAGTGTATGACTACGTCGTTGTCTGTACTGTAGGCTCGGCTCTCCTGTCAAGCAGGCCTGGACCATTATCGCGTGATGTTACGCCATTAATCGATCAACCGTAAGGCAGAGTTCCCGCACCGCGCTCGCAGAGGTCGCCAATGCGGCCCGCTCCTCCGCCGTCAGCTCATATTCGACCACCTGTTCCGCCCCACCTCGCCCCAGCCTAACCGGCACACCAACGACGACATCCTTTAATCCATATTCGCCTTCGCAGAGCACCGCACAGGGCAACACCCGCTTCTGGTCATTCACAATCGCCTCGACCATACTGACGACCGAGGCCGAAGGAGCATAGAACGCGCTGCCTGTATTCAACAGGCTCACGATTTCTGCGCCCCCCTCACGTGTCCTCTTTACAATCGCCTCCATGCGATCCTTCGACATCAGTTCCGAGACCGGTTTCCCCTTCACCGTCGTGTACCGCAACAGCGGCACCATCGTGTCACCATGCCCTCCCAGCACCATTGCCGCCACGTCGGGACCCGGCACACTCAACTCAGCGGCGATGAAGGCACGCATGCGGGCGGAATCGAGTACTCCCGCCATACCGATGACTCGCGCCTTCGATAGTCCACTCACGCGACGCGCTACATGGACCATGGCGTCCAACGGGTTGGTGACGAGAATCAGAATGACATTCGGCGATCGAGACACCAGCTCAGACACAACTGATTGCACGATCTTCGCATTCGTGGTCAACAACTCGTCCCGGCTCATCCCCGGCTTGCGCGGAATTCCTGAGGTGATGACGGCAACCGTTGAGCCGGCCGTTTCATCATAGCCATTGGTGCCGACCACGCGGGTACTATAGCCGCAAACTGGCCCGGCCTGTGTAATATCGAGGGCCTTGCCTTGTGAGACACCCTTGACAATGTCGACAAGTACCACCTCGTACTGGTCCTTCTCGGCCAGCCGCTGGGCCGTCGTGCCTCCGACGTTCCCGGCGCCCACCACCGTAATTTTCGGTCTCCCCATGCTTCCTCCGGAACTCCTCAGTGTTCATGCTCTGTCCAGCCCGCGACTTTAAAATTGATCGTACAGACGAAATTATCCCCGTCATAGAAATTAACTTTTATTTTCTTCTTGCCATAGGTCTTGGCCAGAAAGGCATCTGGATCATCGACCAACTCCTGAAACCCTCCCGCTGGATATTCGCCGAGGTCGTGGAAGACCACGATCATGCCCACTTTGACTTCTTGAAGAATTTTGGCCCAACAACGAGGGTAGACTTCCCAAAACTTGGCCTCGACCATGTCCTTTGTCGGCTCCTGTCTTTCCTCCCCCGGCTTTATGGGCTGTGCAAACTTCGCCAACCGACGGACATAGGGATATTGATGACCTGTGAACAGCTTGTATAGCCAGGGCGGCACGGTCGGCCGCTCAGGTGAATGTGTCATCAATGCGCCGTCCCCCTCACCCCTGAACTCTTCTACGCCGTCAACCGCTGATAGATCCGCGGCAATCGCATCGGCAAGGCTTCGATATGATCAATGACCGCAAACTGCACGTCCCCATACATTCTCCGAATATAACCATCGGCCTCTCGATCGATCGTGATGCAAAATGGATGCACTCCCCGTTGACGCGCCTCTCGCAACGCAGTCTTGGTGTCTTCTAGCGAATACTCGTCCTTATAGCCGTCATCGAGTGGACGCCCATCGCTGATGAGGACAAGCAATCGCGTCCGTGTCTCTCGCGTCAGTAATTTGGCGGTGGCATGGCGGATGGCCGCCCCATCACGGTTTTGCCGCATGGGAGCCAGTCCACTCAAACGCTGCGCGGCCTTCCCGCTCAACTGATCGTCAAAATCTTTGATCACAAGAAAATCCACTTGCCCTCGGCCCTGTCCAGAATAGCCGTAAAGCGCATATTGGTCTCCGACCGCCTCGAGCGCTTCACACAAGAGCACCAGCCCTTCTTTCTCCAAATCGATCACACGGCGTCCGTGCTCCAACTGGCGGCTGGTCGACCCACTCACGTCGACCAAAAACGCAACCGCGACCTCACGTTCTTTTCTCTCCCGCCTGACGTAGATCCGATCCGACAGATCTGCCCCCGCTGCCCGCTCGGCACACATACGAACCGTCGCATCCACGTCAAGCTCGTCGCCATCTGCTTGGCCAGGGACACGCCGTAACCCAGGCGGCCGGAGACTTTCGAAGAATCGTCGAAGGGTGGAGACCTCGCTCCCATGCGCACTCAATGTGGCGCCCACAATATCTCCGTTCCCCTCCTCCGCAGCACGCTCGACAACACGGCACCAGTTGAGGCGATAGTCCTCTATCCGCTGATCCCATTCCGGATAACGGATCACACGATCGCCCGTTCCGGCATAATCGACCGGGGCTGGTTGCTCGACCTTCACGTTCAGGAGTTCTTCCACATGGGAGGGTAACTGTCGCCCGCCGGCAAGCTGGTCACTCTCAGTCTCCCTGCGCACACCCTCTCGATTCCGCTGTCCCTGCGCAGAGGACTCCTCTGACCCACCGACGGCACTGGCCATTCGTTCGATGTTCTCTGATTGTTTTTGATTATCCAATGCACGTGTATCCTGATCATGCTGACGAATGAACTCAGGGTTCATCGCCCCACGATATGCCCAGTTGGTAACGGGGCGATAGTCTTCACCCGTCTGTTCGGACGCGGATGGACCCACACCCAGATCTTCTGACTGGTTATCGGTCCGATCGGCCTGGATCATCGCGTTCTTCGGTATCAACAACTCTTCGAGCCGCACGTAGAGCGCATGGGCTACCCGCACACCCTCCTCCGCTGTCGCAGTTGGAGCCAGAATGGCTCGGCACATTGGCCAGAGGATGGCAATCTCGTCCTTAATGGATTCGTGAATCGCGATAGGTTGCG
>DATEPD010000129.1:0-3301 GCA_035273365.1 Nitrospiraceae bacterium
ATACTTCCGTTCGCCGGAGATGGTCATCACGTCGTCCTGGACCGTCAGTTTGACGTCTTCTTTCTTCACTTCCGGCAGATCCGCCCTGATGAGGTATTCCTTATCGTCTTCGATGATATCGACGAGCGGCGACCATTCGGCGACCGTCATGGCTTCCTTTTCAGCCTGCGTCCGAAGTGCTGGGCGGCTAAAATAGGTAGAGAGGCGTTTCTCCATCTCTTGCAATTCTTTGAAGGGATTCCAGCGCGTCATGTGCGGTTCCCAACGGGTTAATGCAGACATATGAATAACCTCCTTGTGAGATTAGGGGAATGAATCGATGCACATCGGTCTTCTCCTCTTCGTGGTAGACATATTCACTGACGCCTAAGTGCCGACAACACGAACTGTACCAATGCGAAGAACGAAATCCCAATTCATACATAATTCATATGTAAGAAAGTACACATTCTGTGCGTGCCATCATTTGTCATACGGCGTAAACAGAATCAGAGCTCCCAGCCCCGCGAACACGGCAGCTAAGCCTCCTATGGCGATAGCAATTTCCATAAGATCTTCCTCGGATGACGGTTGGTCCGACTTTGCCACGTAAAGGCGGTGCATCCTCGATGCCACAGGACGGTGTCGACAGCCGGTAACAGAAGAGGTGCGGTAGCACAAGGGGTTATAGATCAACAGCATGAATAGAGGAGCATGCAGATTCTGGCAGATTGAGGAATTTTGGGTCAGGCTAGGACAAGGGGACTGTTGCCAAATACCTCATTAATGAAGGGGGAAGAAGAGCGTGAGGGATGCAATTCGGGATATGGCAATATAAGTACCATTTCTTGTGGTGTTACAAAGGGTAATCGATCCGAATTTCCACTTTGTCTGAGCGCAGCTCGGTCCGGACCTCCGCATAGTTCCAGGATCTCCAAGATCTGACCTGACGGAGCCAAATGCGAAGGTATAAGTAAGGACAATAAGAAACAGAGGGAAGGAGGCCGTGCACTTGGCGATTCAAGGCCGGTGCAAGTAGCTATAGGTGCGCGAATCGCGAGCGCGATCTGAAATTCGAATTTCGAGCACTCGAACTTCGGATCTCGAACCCTGCTCCGTCTCGCTCCGACATCCTGTGCGGTATCTCAATCCAGCACGAATGTTACTTTCAAGTCCACGCGATACAAGGCGACCTTGCCGTTGTCGACCACCACATGTTGCTCCTTCACCCAACCCGATTTGATGCCATGGATAGTTTTGGATGCCCGGCTAATACCGTTCTGAACCGCATCCTCAAAACTCTTCGGCGATTCGGAACTAATCTCGATGATCTTCGCAACGGACATGGGATTCCTCCTCTGTTGAGCGCATCAGCGCGGTTGGTATTCCAAGGTCTCAATGACCTGCTCCAGTGCGCTTGGTCGGTTCCGGGTGTCCTCCTAACTCAGCACTTCCTTCAGAGGCCCACCAGTGCCCGGTGCGCGCTGATTGCCTTCATCGTTCGCACGACGTCCTCACAGGAAACAGCCGGTGCTTTTGCTCTTTTCGCTTCTCCGGCGAGGAGAACAAAATCATTCATGGCGACGATACCCTGGAGCACTCCCTCTTCGTCTACCACAGGAAGCCTTCTGACGTTTTCTCGTTTCATGATATCCAAGGCTGTATGGACATCATCGGACAAGTAGCAGGTGTAGACCTTTCCGGACACTGTCTCCCAGACCGTGATGTCCCACGCGGGCTTATTTTTGGTAGCTGCGGACATGCAGATGTCGCGATCCGTGATCATGCCCATTACCTGGCCCTGAACGTTCAGTACAGGTAGGGCTCCGCAGTCGCTGTCCCACATCCTTTTCGCGGCGGCAGCCAGATTGGTGTCGGGGCCGCAACATTGCACATCGCTGGTCATGATGTCTTGGACTTTCATCGAAATCCTCCTTAAGTCATAGTGATCCGCATGCTCATGGGCTGGTGAGCCGGATCAATTTGTTCTCAATCTTCGTGTCCTCAACCAGCTTGCCAAAACTGTCGGTCAAGACGTCATTGACAAGCGCTTGGGCATGCCGTTCGTTCGAGCGGCATCCGCCTCACGAGAAAAGTGACGCCTCTCAAGCCATCCGACGAGACCCACGGCGGCTAGCTCTCAATCTTCGTTGGCTCATAATGAAACGCAGCGACCTTCGGGCGAACGAGGGCGGAAAAGTCCTTGTACCGTAGCTTCATCGCACCGACATACGTCCCGGCTTCAAAGACGATCGACTCGTCCTCGGTCAGGAGTTGATCGACGTACACTTCCATACCATAGAGATTGCCGAATGGCGGCATCGTTCCCACTTGGCAATCGGGGAACAGATTTGTGATCTCAGTCTCCGTTGCCAGCCGCACATCGCGGACGTCCAGCACATCCCGCAATCGTTTCAGGTCCACGCGCCAGATGGAAGGCAACACGGCCATGACGAAATACGTGTCGGCTTTCACCATTACGACTTTGGCGACGAGTTTGCCCGGCACATCGAGTGTCTGTGCCACATCGTGCGCCGTATAAGCCTTCGGATGGTTCACGACTTCATAGGGAATCTTGTTCGTATCGAGATAACTCTGGAGTCGCTTTAAGATTGGCATGGCAACCTCCTCGCTGATGGATAAGAGCACGAACACCATCTGTGATGATGGTGTTCGTTTCATTACGCAATACGCAAAGGAAATGCCATGACAGTTTCGTGGGAACGATTACACAAACAGATAAGGAACCGTGGAGTTAACGCGCAGTGCGGAAGAGGATCGGGAGGCTTCGGATGGTGCTCGTGGCATTATGGGGCAATGAGGTTCATCTCCCCTGTCGCAATTCACCACGGTTTTCCGTCGTTACAGTGGCAAAAGGCTCCTGGAACATTTGTTCTTCCTAGTAAGATCCCGAGTTTTCTGTGGCACATCTCGTGCTGGCTCCTTGCAGGGAGTCTTATGACTATGAGGCCAAGTACTTCTGGGCAGATATATCAGTCAAGGAATCTCTGTGTCGATGCTCAGAGATCAAGGCTGAAGGGGCGGAGGATTCGGAAGGGGCCTCTTGGCGGCTGGCCTCGTCGTCTTCGCATTCGCTGGATGTGTTGCGTGTGAGAGAGCTCCCGACCAAGTGCCTGAGGTCAAGAAGGCCGTTGTAACCGACAGGCCGGGAGTACTCCGTCTCACATTGAATCCGCTGCACATCTGTTGAGCTTCCCCCATATAATAAAGTAATGCTCTGCGACGAGCAGGAGGAGACATGAAAATGGGTTGGATGCTCAGAGTTTCAGCGAGCGTGTTTATAAGCAGTCTTCTGTTCGGA
>DATEPD010000130.1:0-4172 GCA_035273365.1 Nitrospiraceae bacterium
TCTTGTAGACAAGATTGCGGACAAACGGGGCACCAGGCAAGTGGCTCAAGCCTATCTTGAGTATCTCTATTCTGAAGAAGGGCAGGACATTGCCGGTAAAAATTATTACCGCCCGCAGCTTCAATCAGTCGCTGTCAAATATGCTGCGACGTTCCCGACAGTGGAATTGTTCACGCTGAAGGAATTCTTCGGCGACTGGCAGAAGGCGCACAAGACACACTTTGCTGATGACGGCACCTTCGATCAGATCTATTTGAAGGGGCCCAGATAGAGGACCACTGGCATTGGTACTAAAACAGCCCAGCGTCCTTCCTGGATTCGGCCTGACCCTTGGATTTGCGCTGTTCTACTTCAGCCTGATTGTGTTGATCCCCCTCAGCGGCCTTTTCGTCAAGACGAGCAGCCTGACCTGGGGACAATTCTGGCACACGGTGACGGAACCGCGCGCGCTGGCTTCCTATCGACTGACATTCGGCGCGTCATTCCTGGGGGCCTTGATCAATGGCTTCTTCGGATCGGTGGTCGCCTGGGTCCTCGTGCGATACCGCTTTCCCGGGCGTTCGATCGTGGACGCGCTTGTGGATCTTCCCTTTGCCCTGCCGACGGCTGTGGCAGGAATCACCTTGACCGCCATCTATTCGTCAAATGGATGGCTCGGTCAATATCTCGAACCGCTGGGTCTCAAAATCGCCTTTACACCTCTGGGTGTCCTGGTTGCACTCACCTTCATCGGCTTGCCGTTCGTCGTGCGAACCGTACAACCCGTCCTACAAGATCTGGACAAGGAAGTGGAGGAAGCCGCCACGACGCTGGGAGCCAATCGGTGGCAAACAGTCCGGGCCGTGATCATGCCGGAACTGTGGCCTGCCCTGCTGACCGGCATGGCGATGGCATTCGCACGCTCCGTCGGAGAATACGGCTCGGTCATCTTTATCGCCGGAAATATGCCGCTCAAATCGGAGATCACCCCGTTGTTGATCATGACGAAGCTTGAACAATACGATTATGCCGGAGCCACCGCGCTGGGAGTCGTCATGCTGGTGGCGTCGTTTCTGCTCGTCCTCATGATCAATCTCCTTCAATGGTGGAGCAGCGCACGCCACACCGCTCGTTAGAAAGAGACACATGTCAACAGAGATTGCGACCAAGGTAAGAAATGAGGAATGGAAGGCCTCATTGACCGGCGAAAGCACGTGGGTCCGCTGGACACTCATTGCTCTGGCTCTTGGATATTTGACGCTATTCCTGTTCGTCCCGCTCGCAGCCGTCTTTGCAGAGGCATTGAAAAACGGACTTGAGAGCTACTTCGCCCCGTTTCAGGATCCGGATACCCTGGCGGCCATTCGCCTCACGTTTATCGCGGCATCCCTGGCCGTTCCGCTGAACCTGGTGTTCGGGGTTGCCGCAGCCTGGGCCATCGCCAAATTCGAATTCGTCGGGAAACAACTGCTCATCACCATCATCGACATTCCGTTGGCCGTGTCCCCCGTGATTTCGGGATTGATTTATGTGCTGCTCTTCGGAGCCCAGGGCTGGCTGGGCCCCTGGCTGATCGAGCACGATGTCAGGATCATCTTTGCATTACCGGGCATCGTGCTCGCCACAATCTTTGTCACCGTTCCCTTTATCGCGCGCGAACTCATCCCCCTGATGCAATCGCAAGGACGGGAAGAAGAAGAGGCCGCGTTCACGTTAGGAGCGTCGGGATGGCAGACCTTTATCCGCGTCACTCTCCCGAATATCAAGTGGAGCCTGCTCTATGGCGTCATCCTCTGCAACGCGCGGGCGATGGGAGAATTCGGAGCGGTCTCCGTCGTGTCGGGCCATATTCGAGGGCTCACCAATACGTTGCCGCTCCATGTCGAGATCCTGTACAACGAATATAACGCCGTCGGGGCCTTCGCAGTCGCCTCGCTCCTCACCTTATTGGCCATTGTGACGCTCGTCGTGAAAACGATCATTGAAAGGAAATCCGCTCCATCACGATCAACGCATGATCCCGTATGGACCCCGCAGCCAGGGAGCCCATCTTGAGCATTCAAGTCGATCACGTCACCAAACGATTCGGCTCGTTCACCGTTCTGAATGACGTGAGCCTTCACGTAGAGACAGGAGAACTCATTGCGCTTCTCGGCCCTTCCGGTTGCGGCAAGACCACCCTACTCAGAATTCTGGCCGGCTTGGAACGGCCCGACGAGGGGAAAATTCTCCTGCATGGCAATGAGGTCACGGATCGGCAAATCACCGACCGCCGCGTGGGATTCGTCTTCCAGCATTATGCGTTATTCCGGCATATGACCGTCACCGAAAACGTCTCGTTCGGACTAAGAGTGCTTCCTCATGCGCAACGACCCTCCCCTGACCAGATCCAGAAGAAGGTCAACGACTTGCTCGCATTGGTACAGTTGCAGGCGATGGCCGATCGCTACCCGAACCAACTCTCCGGCGGACAACGTCAACGCGTGGCCCTGGCTAGAGCGCTGGCAGTAGAACCGAAAATGCTCCTGCTTGATGAGCCGTTTGGCGCACTAGACACCAAAGTCAGAAAAGAACTGAGACGCTGGCTCCGACGACTCCATGACGAGTTGCACATTACAAGCATCCTCGTGACGCATGACCAGGAAGAAGCCTTAGAAGCGGCGGACCGTGTTGTGGTCATGCACCAAGGACGAATCGAACAGACCGGCACGCCTGAGGAGGTGTACGAACACCCGGCGACGCCCTTCGTCTATCGGTTTCTCGGCGATGTCAACGTGTTTCATGGCCGGATTTCTCAGGACGAGACCCTGCATGAAGAGAGGGAGAGGGAACTTCCCGCAGGGGCAGACTCTTCGGGCGAACACGAAGTGACCTTTGTCCGGCCACACGATCTGGAACTCAGCCGTGACCGGACCACGACGACCCAGCTAGAAGCGACCGTACGATTTGTCATCGCCGCGGGATCGCGGGTCCGGCTTGAGCTGTTATCGAAGGACTCGACTCAGACCATTGAAGTCGAACTCACCAAAGAGCGTTATCGCGAGTTAAAGATTCGACAGGGCGATGTGGTCTTCGTGTACCCGAAACAGCAACAGATATTCAGAATGCCCGGCCCCTCGTCTGTGTAACGGGGCAGATGGCTCACGAATAGGCACCTTGGAAGTCATCGGCAATCTTCATCGGTGTGGTCATCTTGCTTCCGATGGCCTTCAACGTGGCCGCACAAGAGGAGACCGCCTCTCCTGCGCAAATCTGGAATTTTGATCGTGATCAACCCGGCTCACTTCCCGGCGAATTCTCAATCGGAACGTTGTTCGATGGACGGCCTGCGGGCAATTGGCAAGTCCTCGCGACTGATCGAGCCAAGAGTTCACCGCATGTGTTCGCTCAACTGATGGCCAAGGGAGCCGAACATGCCTACAAATTGGCTCTAATCAAGGGAGTCATCGCCTTTGATTTCAATCTTGAGGTGTCGTTCTTGCCGATCCAAGGACGGGGAGACATGGGTGGTGGCCTGATTTGGCGGGCGGCCGACGATCGCAATTACTATCTGGCAAGGGCCAACCCGTTGGAACAAAACATTCGAGTGTATCGAGTCGAGAAAGGCATTCGACACCTGTTACAAAACTTCAATCAGACGATTGACGTGAGGCAGTGGCATACGCTTCGCGTCATGAATCGCGGATGTCAGATTAACGTCTTCTATGACGACAAACAGGTCCTCGATCTCTGTGATAAAACATTCCGCGAAGGAATGATTGGCCTATGGACCAAGTCGGATGCTATCACCTACTTCGATGTCTCCGGTTTCAACATGTGAAACGAGCACAAACGAGTCACTGAACCCGTTGCAATCGATGGCGGGCTAGCTATGGCGGGAGCGAGAATGTTTCCCGTCGAATAGAGAACCGACTGGTTTCTCCCGCTTGTTTGGTTGAACCAGACCGACTAGACACACCGAATAGACTAGATGGATCAGGGCAACTTGACAAAGGACCAACAATAGGGACCAAACGCGGTGGGGCGGCTGGCAGGTTAAGGCGCGCTGAATCAGCGCATGACTAACGCCTAGCTTCTCCGATTGATCAATTCCGGCATCTCACTTTTGCTCGCACGAGCCTTTAGCAGAGCGATCAGTTCACCTCGTAGCATGCTATTGAGACGTTGCCTTGCCTCAAGAGGCACGCGAAGAA
>DATEPD010000131.1:0-9647 GCA_035273365.1 Nitrospiraceae bacterium
TATAGGCATTTCATTTGCCAACCCTAGGACGGAATGGGGCTTTGCCCAGATTGTAGATACTTGGATTTCCCCACGGATCACATATAGAATGAGCCGCGCTCATGACTGTTGTCGATAGTGAAGCCTACGCCTTTACGGCCATGAATGGTGTGCGCATGGGCGGACAGAATGAACCACGAACCTCATGGTATTCATCTGAGACTGTTGAGGGTGAGGGGTTTTTCAGTTAGTGTAATATACTGATGCACGACAGCCATCGTGCATGCGGCTTATGTCCTTGAGATCCACGCATGATTGCGCTGCATCTCATCGGCCGGCAGGTAAGCCGCTCAAAGGAGGCCTCCATGTCAGACTTCTACCAAAACGGCGTCGTGACGGTGCTTCACCGCCTCGGACAGTCGAATCTCGATCAACTCGAGCGAGAATTAGCTCGTTATGGACGCGCCAATCCCATTGCCCTGGTCCTCCCCTCCCTTTATGCAGAATTGGGACGCCCCGCATTAAAGGCCATTGTGGACACGCTCGAGAGTGTGTCCTACCTCAACGAAATTGTCATCTCGTTGGATCGCGCTTCGGCCTTGGAGTTTCGCCTGGCCAAGCAATTCTTTTCTGTACTCCCTCAGCGGGTGCGTATCATCTGGAATGACGGTGCGCGTATCCAAGCCATCCTCAAGCTCTTAACCGAACACAACCTCGATATCGGCATGCAGGGCAAGGGACGAGGATGTTGGACCGCCTTCGGCTATGTGCTTGCCAGAAACAACAGCCAGGTCATCGCCCTCCACGACTGCGACATCACAAGCTACAATCGAGAATATCTGGCACGCCTCTGCTATCCCATCGCAAACCCAAATCTCGGTTATGAATTTTGCAAAGGCTATTACAGCCGCGTCACCGACCGTCTCCATGGGCGTGTGACCCGCCTGTTCATCACCCCCCTGATCCGAAGCCTCCAACAGCTTGTGGGACCTCACTCGCTCCTGACGTTTCTCGACAGCTTTCGCTACCCACTCGCCGGTGAGTTCGCCATGGTACGGGATCTGGCCTGGACCAACCGATTTCCAGGTGACTGGGGTCTTGAAATCGGTGTCCTCGCGGAAGTCTATCGAAACTGTGCCTTGCGCCGCATTTGTCAGGCCGATATTGCGGATGCCTATGACCACAAACACCAAGACCTCTCGGATCACGATCCCGATGCTGGGCTCCTCAAGATGTGTGCCGACATCACGAAATCGCTTTTCAGGAACCTGGCGAGCGAAGGGGTCATCCTGTCTGACGGGGTCCTCAAGACCTTACGGGCGACGTATTTGCAAGCCGCTCAAGAAGCAATCAGCCGCTACGAAAATGACGCGGCCATCAACAGCCTTACCTTCGACCGGCACCAAGAACGGACGGCTGTCGAGGTCTTCTTGAAAGGCATGAAACTGGCCACTGACGGGTTTCTCGACGATCCGCTTGGCGTCCCTATGATTTCCAACTGGAGTCGAGTGACCCATGCCGTGCCCAATATTTTCGACCGCCTCGTCGAAGCCGTCGAAACGGATCATGCCTGGGACCCCACATCTGAAACGGCAGCCAAGCCCTCATGAACACCGGTCTCACGCCACTCACTGCACCGACTGAAGCACGGCTTCAGGATATCGGTTCGGCGGAGATCCTCGTCGGGATTCCAAGCTACAACAACGCGGACACCGTCGGGCATGTGGTGCGCGCCGTCAGCGTGGGCCTCGCCAAGCACTTCCCTGGTCGACGGGCCGTCCTCGTCAACTCTGACGGTGGCTCTTCAGACGAGACGACGGCCATCGTCGCTCGCACCACCATCGACTTCCAACACTTCTTCATCGCCGACCAGCAAAGCATTTTGCATCGGATCGTCACGCCATACCATGGTATTCCCGGAAAGGGGAGTGCCTTTAGGACGATCTTCGAGATTGCACGACGGTTGAACGCCAGGGCCTGCGCAGTCGTCGACGCGGATCTCCGCAGCATTTCACCGGAATGGATTGAATTGTTACTTCGCCCGATCGTGGAAGAGGGATACGACTATGTCGCTCCTTACTATCTGCGCCACAAATACGACGGCACGATCACGAACAGTCTCGCGTACCCACTCACCAGAGCACTGTACGGACAACGGATCCGCCAGCCCATCGGCGGAGAGTTCGGTTTTTCTGGCGCACTCGCAGCCCACTATCTCGACCAGCATGTTTGGGAATCGGAAGTGGCGAGGTTCGGGATTGATATCTGGATGACGACGGAGGCCATCGCCAGCGGCGCACGGGTCTGCCAAAGCTTCCTCGGCGCAAAAATCCATAACCCCAAAGATCCTTCCGCCGACCTATCAGCCATGTTGATGCAAGTGATGGGAGCGCTCTTTGCCTTAATGGAACAGCATGAAGGCGTATGGTCCACACAGGAGGGATCGCAACCGGTTCCACTTTTTGGCTTTCCCTACGAGGTAGGGGTCGAACCGGTCAACGTCAACGTGGAACGGATGGTCTCGCACTATCGACAAGGTCTTGCCGATCTTGAACCCATCTGGCGGCAGATCCTGACCGACGAGACGTTCACTCAACTGCGCAACCTCCAAGGAACATCGAACACTGACTGTCGAATCCCCGATGAATTGTGGGTCCAGGTCGTCTATGATGCCGCCACCGCGTACCGCAAGCGAATTATGCCGCGCGAGCACCTCTTGAAAGGTCTCACTCCCCTGTACTTAGGTCGGACCGCCTCGTTCGTCTACGCCACTCAAGGCCTGACGTCCACCGAAGCAGAACAGAAAATCGAAGTCTTGTGTCACACATTCGAACGCATGAAACCCTATCTGATTGAACGTTGGCAACCGCTGGCGCTGCAATCCATCGCGCCGGTTCAGTTGCACCGCACGACCGCTGACGCAGGAGGTGATCATGAATGACTTCATAAACCAGGCGCTTCTCAAGCCATTAGAACTCCTCGGACGCCAGTTGCTGACTGTGTTGCCCAATGTGCTTGCCATGGGCATCATCCTGCTCGGTGGCTTCTTCACCGCATGGGCGTTCGGTTTCTTCGTTGAACGTCTCTTTCGCGTCATCGGATTCGACCATCTCTGTGATCGGCTGGGAATGAATGCGGCGCTCCTGCGTGGAGGGGTCAAAACCGATCCATCTCGCATCGTCGGCCGCAGTGTCTATTGGACAGTGATTGTGCTGGCCTCGATCGCGGCGTTAGGAGCTCTGAACTTAACTCCGATCAACCAGTTCGCCCAGTCATTACTAGCCTATGTGCCCCATCTGGTGACAGCAGCAGTCATTCTCTTGGCCGGATATTTTCTCTCAAACTTTGTATACCAGGCTGTCTTGATCGCCGCCGTCAATGCCGGACTGCCCCCCGCTCGACTCATCGCCGCCTGTTCACGTTGGGGGCTCCAAATCCTCGCAGGCGCCATGGCACTGGAACAACTCGGCATTGCCCAACACATCGTCGTCGTGGGATTCGGTATCACCTGGGGAGGCATCGTGTTGGCCGGAGCGATTGCATTCGGCCTCGGCGCAGCCGATTTGGCAAAGGAGTTCATGGAACGACGGCTGGAGTCCCGATCGAAATCGAGCAAGGGCGATGATCTCCATCACTGGTAACGGCGTAAAACCATGCCCAATCTGATCGTCTATACAGACTTGGACGGCTCTCTTTTGGACGGTACGACCTATTCTTACGAGGCGGCCGTACCAGCCCTCACTGCACTCCGAGAACAAGGTATTCCACTCGTACTGGTGTCGAGCAAAACACGCGCAGAAATGGAACCACTTCGAGAGCGCCTCGACCATCACGACCCGTTCATTGTCGAAAACGGAGGCGCGGTATTTATCCCTCACGGCCTTTTCGACTTCCCTTTTGAACGCATGCGAACCAGATATCCCTACCAGGTCATCGAATTAGGACTCCCCTATCACATGCTACGAGAGGTCCTGAAACAAATCGAAGAAGCCGTTGAAACGCCGTTACAAGGCTTTGGCGACCTGTCGGTAGAAGACATCATGCAGGTGACCGGGCTTCCACATGCCGACGCTATCTTGGCCAAGCAACGGGAATATGACGAACCCTATCTCCTGAAAGGCCCTCAGGCGCTCATTGAAGAAGTCTGTCGGCAAATCGTCACCCGAGGTCTTCGCTGGACAAAAGGAGGACGGTTATTTCACCTGATGGGGGACAACGATAAGGGGCAGGCCGCGTCCGTGCTCCTGCGCTGCTATCTTCATCAACAACGCATTAGCGGACAGACGGAGCGGATCGAAACGGTTGGGATCGGGGACAGTATCAATGATGCCCCCTTACTCGCCATGGTGGATTACCCCATTCTCGTCCAGAAACCAGACGGATCATATGACCCAGATATCCACGTCTCTGGAATGATTCGTGCCCAAGGAATAGGACCAGTGGGATGGAATGACGCGGTCCTGGAACTCTTGGCGCAAGTACCGTAAGGATCGCTTGAACTCGTCTTGCAAGGAACGCCCCCGCCCTTTTGGGCGAGGCTTTTTGTAACTCGCCGCTATCAGCGCCGTTACCTCCTATGACCTCTTCAATCCTCTTCGGGGTTAATCGTATGGAGGCCCGCTGAATGACTGGCTGTCAGCAATTGGGTATCAGCACTGACGACGGTCAGCCTCAAGGGCTTGAGTTCCAGAGCCAGTGCCAAATGCAGGACTTGTTGTGATCGGAGCGCAGGATACTCCAATGCAAGTTCCTTGGTCGCTAAGTACGTCTGCATTGTCGGAGCAATAAACTGGAAGAGACCCTCTTGTGATTCTCGTTCAAATTTATGAATCACTGAGTAGCAATCGTCACGAGTAATCTCTCCATGGTGTGCTCGATTCGCGAGCACCGTGTAAAAATCGGTCACAGACCAAGTCGGCAGAATTGCCACTTTGCTCCGTTTGACCATAAGCCTGCTGACGATGCGTGTGCCGCGTTCCATGCTGTACCGTTTCACGAGCGCTGTTGAGTCGAAATAGTAGTATGGCATGCGATCACACTCTCCCCTTCAGAATGATGGCCGCCAACGGGCCCGACATTTTTGAAAGCCGATCTTGGAGTTCATCCAGCGGCAGCTCGTCATAGCCTTCCTTACGGAACTTGTCGGCCAAGTTGCCCTGATTGAACGATGCCGTGTCGTTCTTGAGCCGCTCACCCAGGCGACGTTTCGCCAAGCGACTGGGCACCCGTTGTTTTGTGACTGTCAACCCGCGGCCACGGCTGCGTGGTGCTCGAGTTGGTGTTCGTCCTGCTTCCGATTTCGATTTGGCCATACCCTCTCTCCCTCTGAATTAGTGGGGTGCTGACGTTGGCGCAGAGACCAGTCCGTCCCGCGGACATCCCGCGGACTGGCTCGACTGTGCCGGTAATTCCGTCTCTCCGTACACATGTGCCGCAATGGATTTCGCCACATCGGCAGAAAACTCTTGCTGCATGACACGCACAACTCTGGCCGTCGCCTCACGCTCCGACAGATGGCCCTCCTTCCCACCCTTCGACAAGGCGCCCACCACTCGATAGCTGGTCAAATCCACCACCTCGAGATCGCTGCACCATCGCACAAATTTAAACTGGGGATCCCGTACATCGATCGGCCACACCCTGACAATGCCACGCACGAGCAGCTCCGGGGATGGTCCGCTGGAATCATCACCGACCGAACGATCCCCTTCCAATGGTCGACTGGTCACTTGCAGCCCTTCCTTCAACAATCCTTCCGTCAAGGCGCGTTGAACCGGTTCCACTTGGTCGCCGGTTACCGCAACCGCCAGCACCAAATTCGTGGCGAGAAACTGTTCAAGTTCGTGCGTGAGTTCGCTCACGCGGTAGGCTGCGGCGGTACCCTGCCCACTCGGCCGAACCACGCGCAGATCGGCATTATAGGCTTCGCGCAGCACCAGATTTCTGGCAGCCCGTCTCAGGGCTTTGACTTTTGCCAGCTTATCCGATGACCGATGCGCCTCTTCAACATCGTCGCTGATCGATCGGTCCAACTCAGTAATCCGTTCCATGAACGAGGTCTCTGCCTGAGGCCGATACATCCCTGCCATTGCATAGTGGAGTCCGTTGCGCACATCACCCCACCGATCAACGATCCGGACGTTCTCCAGTACTTTGTCGGTTGAGACACGGGTCAGATTGTCGAGTGTCAAACGTCGCTCCGCGCTGCTGTGTCCGCGCTGCTCAATGAGCAGGTATGACTCCCAGTCTTTCGCCTGCGCGCTGACTTCGGCTTTGAAAATACGGGCCACCGCTGCATAGGCGCGATCCTCGGCTGTTGCAAGAGTCTCCGCCTGCCCCACGCCAACGAGATACTGACTGGAGGGATAGGCGGCGCTCACTCCATCGATCCAGTCTGGCTTTGATTGCCCTCCAAACCATGCGCAGCCGGATAGTGCAACCACCGCCGTCAGCACCACCCCTATTCGACTCATGCACTGCGATCCGTTTCTCATGGCATTACCCGTTGAATGAACACGGCGGTCTCGCCGGGCCCAAGTGTCAGGGTCCGCATGCTGTCAGGTGTCAGAGCATCATACGATTCGCCGGCTAATCGATTCTGCACACGGTAGCGCCCCGGTGGAACCCACGCCCGCGCGAGATGGATTTCATCGGGCAATGTCTGCCAGCTCCGCTTATCGGCTTCTTCCGATGCCACCGCCAGTCCTTTCGCCAACAGCCCCACGAGAAGGCCGACCCACGGCCCCGCATCTTTCCCCGCTGCTTGATGAGCCCCTCTCATCGCTCCCTCAGCCAGCGCGAACTTCGTGGCCGCACGGGCCAGAGCCTTCACAGTGATTCCAGCCATTCGTTCCGATAGCGCCTTATCCGCTAAGGCCGTCACATTATGCACTAACTCAGTGTTGAGCGTGATCTGCGCGCCGTCATCCGGAACGAGACTCACCCTGTCGGCCGGCACATGCGTTTTTTGCGGAACGAGCCTGGGCAAGGCCACGCGAACGACGTGGCCGTTAAGCCCGTACAAGACCGTGTCGACACCTCGATTGGACTGCCGATTCGACGGCGAGAATCCGCGGTTGAGGAGCACCAACTGGAGCGCGTCGAGACTGATCGGCAGGTCAAGAAACTGATCCTCCTTGCGTGGTGCGCGGCCATTATAGCTGATCACGACAACTTGGGCGAGTTGTTGCAATGCCTGACTGGTCTCCCATCTTGTATCAGGAAAGAGAGATCGGTAGGTGGCCATTTCCTGTGTGAAGTGCAATGCCTCGGCCGTCCGCAAGAGGTCTGCTTGCAGCTGCGGCGGAACGGCTGTGTGCGACCATGAACGGGTGGCATCAAAGGTCTCATACGCATTCCGATAGGCAATAAACGCATTATTCACATCGCCGGTACTCTCATAGAGAATACCGATCAGATACCGAGCAAAGCCGTCATCTCGATAGGCATTTTTATCCTTGGTTCGATCCGACAGGACGTTGAGCCGGTGATCGATACGCCGGGCTTCGACCAGGGCATCTTGCCACTGACCCAACACTGCATAGTTGAGGGCCTTCAGCACATTGATCATCACCTGTTCGTAGGGATCGCCCTCATAGGGTAATGCCGTGTCATTCGTCATGAAGGCGAGGGTTTCTGTTCGAATTTTTCGAGTATAAAGACGATCCACTTCTTCATCAGCCTGCTCCAATACCGCATTGCTCTGCTGATAGTCGCCGGCGAGTTGGAGGGTCATCCCGCGATCCATGCCATAGAGCACACGGCTTTTCTCGCCATATTCCTTTTCATCCCGCTGGACAATGGCATCAGCGCCCTTGGGGTCATTGGCGCGCAGACTCGCTTCAATGAGGAGATATCGGTTGACCGAGGGGCCACATCCGGTAAGCAGGAGCAACACCAGAGCGGCTACGAGAGGCTGGAGGGGAATGAGACAGCCCCACCGTTTTGGAATGTGGGCGATGGGGCCTGAGACAAGAGGGCTCAACGGAGGTGTTGGAGCCTAAAAGATGGAACGTTTCTTTTCGACGACTTTCTTGATCTTCTTCTGCCCGTACCAGACCTTGGCGTTATTCTCCAAATCCACCATCTGCAGATCGACCTGGTAGAAGACCGCTTTGGTCCCCTCGACCTCATCCAGGATCGTCGCAATGGTGCCTTTCATCATGTAATCAGCGCCGAGCTCTTTGCCCGGCGATTTCTGCGTATCCTCTCGCGCGTACATGGCTTGCTCTTTTCGCTCGGTGCGCAGTTCCTCACGATCTCCCTTTCCCGCCACAAAGGTGACCTTCTGCGAGTTCGTCAACTCACGTTCAAGATCGGCCACAAACGTGTTGACATTGATATGTTCGTGGCTGCTATTCAGGATGGTTCCAACAACGACGATCGGTTGGCGATGCTTCGAGCCAGAGAAGTTGTTGAGCCACGGATACTCCAGCGCCTCTTTGACCATCGTCTCCGCAACCATCCTGGAATCGGTATCATTCCAGCGACCGCTCAGGTCTGTGACGACCTCGGAATCGACCCTGGTTATTCTCGTCTCCTGGGCACAGCCGGCCAGCACCACCACCGCCAGCGCTACGAGCCCGATACGTCCTCCAACCATCTTGATCACAAGATACCTCCTCGAAAATGCAGCGCTTGGGGTCGATCAGTAGGAGCCTTTACCGGGGAGCTCGTTTGTCTTCTTCTTTTTCAAGGCGCTCAAAAAGCTTATCGGCATTCCGTCTGACATAGTCACGAACTTGGGAGTTGAGTTCCTTTGCCTTCTCGAGATTTTCCTTCATCTCCTCGAAATTCAGCCTGGTCAACACATAGTACGTGTTCGTCTTCTCATCCTTGTAACGATCGATAGGGCGCACCCCGCTGAGGGTCGTGGTCGTCACCGTCTTAATGGCCCGTTCGACATTCTGCTCTTCCGAGTTTCTCGTAAAGTCTCCGGCCGTCGTCGAAGCCGCATAGTCACGCATTAAGTAGCCAGTATAGGTTTCAAAAGACTTAGCAATTTCAGCTCGAGCACGATTTTCAGCGGTATCCCAAGCCAGCGGCTCGTTCCGAACACCCGCAACGGCCCCGACACCATAGAACCCTTTACTATCTTTTTCGTTGAACGCCCCTGACCCCTGCTTCACCCACTTCGGAGGACCGCCGCAGGCAGCAAGTCCGACCAAGAGAGCGATAGCTACTCCTCCCCCGACCAACCTCGAGCTGAACCCCAGTACCCTATTCATGTGCATGCCTCCTTGGTAATAGTCGGGACGGTAATACGGCTGCGCACCAGCGGTAGGTGCAAACGACACGCGTTCGAGAAATTGCCTGAAATCATGCTAACATGCACCTCCAATTCAGTCAACGAAACCGACGGCTGTGGTGGGTGTCTCATTGTTCCCATAACAGGCAACGGAAAAGAAAATTAGTCAACAGGAGAACCACTCGCAGGGTGCTCAAAAAGCAACTTTCTCACCCGCCCATCCCTGGCGCGCCAAGCTGCGCCCTGGTAAGGCCGCAGTTGACGAGAAGGCAAGGAGGTACGTACCGCACTTCGTATGGGCCGTTCACCCCTCTATGGATCCTGGTGAACGGAAGAATCCCTTTAGTGCTTCCGACCTCCGAGAGACTTTTCCTCATGTTGAGCCTCTGAGCGATGCGAGAACGATGCTGGCGGACTTTTT
>DATEPD010000132.1:0-9453 GCA_035273365.1 Nitrospiraceae bacterium
ATAAATAGATAAAGGAGTACGGCCCATGTACCTCTGCCTCTGCAAAGGAATCACTGAATCGGATGTCCGGGAAGCAGGACAGGAGGGCATCTTCATGCCAGGCCAGTTGAAAGCCAAGTTCGGACTGAGAGACTCAGGATGCTGTGGTCGCTGCTCAAAGAATATTCATGAATTTGTGGAGATCGCGACGAGTGCCCACCAAGTGCCTTCCCCCGACGGAGTGCGAAGCTAGCCCCCTCTGCAAAACTTCCGTGACAGCGATCCGTCGTCACCGACGAGCACAATCTTGCCTCCACAAGCGGATAGACTCGCGCCTATGCTTTGATTCATGAAATGCGAAGGGAGAATACGCATGCGTGCGGGACTGGGCGCAGGTTAACTAGTGAGAAGAGCCTCGCTGCATCATTACAGCGACTTCGGCGACACGCCGGCCCAATGCCTTGGCATCGGCTAACTCCTTGTTGTCGATGCCAGGGCTGTCTCCCTCGGTCGTCGCAGATGCGCCAAAAGCCCCGCCTCCGCTGACAACAATCATCTGATTTCCCAACATCGCGGCAAGGATCGTCAACATCGTCACTTCCTTCCCACTCGACACCTGACCGCCTGTGGCAAAGGCCGCGCCGATCTTGTTCTTCATCTTGAATTCGGGAAACACACCAAACTTAAACTGCCAGTTGTCAAAGAATGTCTTGACCTCGCCCGACATATTCGACCAATAGACCGGCGAACCAACCACGACCGCATTGGCAGAGAACAAATCGTCCGCCGTCACCTTGCCGACCCGTTTTAACAGTGTCTCCGTGCCTGAGACGCTCCTCACGCCATCGACTACCGCCTCGGCCATCCGTTCTGTATTGCCGGACAGCGAATGATAGGTCACGAGCACCTTCACCAGAGGAGCCGACTCATCGGCAAGTGACTCTCCAGGGCCGATGACCAGCGCCAGAAAAAGGGCACACACCAACAGGGAACCACTGCGGAGGAATCGTAGAATAAAGGTGTGAGGCAAGAACATCGACTCACAGAGAGGAGAAGGAAACGGCGCGCAGAATTGGCGTCGGTTCAACGACGGACAATTTCTTCTTCCATCCGTTCCTCAACGGAGACTTCCGTCAGCGTTCCGCGATAGTCACACTTGTGACAGCGGACCCGCCATTCTTCAATCCACTTCTCTTGTACATACGACTGCCGACACTTCGGACACACAAATACACCTTTCACGTAATGTACTTTCCGTATTTCTTTCATGCGTCCGCTCCTTGCTTGTCTTGACCGAGGATGGCACAGGGACTAGCGCGATTGCAAGATACCATCCGTCAGAATCGCGAACGATCCCATGCCTCTCACGCAACCTCCGGCTTGACTCGTCTCCAATGGGCCGATTAGGATGACGCCGTGCAACGACGCAGATCACTTGCGCTTTTCTTCACCCTCCTCCTCTCGTTCCCCTGTTTTGCCTTGGCAGGAAATGATCCGGCCCCGCCCGGGCTGATCCCAATTACCCTCTCTGGGGGCACCATCATACATGCAGAGTTGGCGGACACACCCCAAAAGCGTGCGGAGGGACTGATGTACCGCGAGCATTTAGGCCCCGACCGCGGCATGCTCTTTACATTCTCGCAGGCACAGGCCTGGGTGTTTTGGATGAAGAACACAAAGATCCCGCTCGATCTCATCTGGCTGAATGAGAAGAAGCAGATCGTCCATATAGAACCGCGCGTCCCGATCTGCACGAGAACGGATGACAGTTGTCCCCAATATCGGCCCAACGAAGACGCACTCTATGTTTTGGAACTTGCAGCAGGCCGAGCTGAGGGTTTGAAGTTGCAGCGGGGATCGAAACTTCAGTTCAAGATTCCGTAACACGCTACAGAAACACATTGTGACACAATAGCAACTTCATTAGTCTGCACGTCAGGAACTATGAGAGAACATCCCGCAGGATGCTCAAAAAGCCCGTCCAGCAAGGCCGCAGGTGAGTCGAAACCGGAGGCGTACCCTCTGGGGTACGTTGAGGATTTCGATGAGCCGAGAACGCTGCTGGCGGGTTTTTTCAGCGTCCTGCCAAGGTTACGACCGTTCCTGCCAAGCCCGCATCCGCCTCGCCGTAATCACCCCATCCACACGCTCAACAGCTTTGATCACCCGTTCGAGATGGCGGGTGTCTGACACTTCCACGATGAAATCTAGCACGGCCTTCTGATCTTCCCTCGTCGTAATTTCGGCGCGACTGATGTTGGCCTGACATTCTGCGATCGCGGAAGACACATTAGCCAATACTCCGGTCTTATCGACGGCGACGATAGACATTTTGACCGCATGCGTGCTGGGCGTATCGGAGTCCCACTCCACCTCCACGAGACGCTCCTTATCGTAGTCCAGTGCCTCGAGATTCGGGCAATCGACGGCATGGATCGTCAGCCCGCGCCCACGGGTTATATACCCTAGGATGCGGTCGCCGGGCACCGGATGACAGCAGCGAGAGAGCTGCATTAACAAATCCCGTGACCCTTTCACCTGAACGCCCGTGCTGTCGCTCTTCCCACCTACCGCTTTGCGCACGGCGGGACGCTCCTGAGTTGGCATCTGTGTCCCTGACGACAAAGCCGTGAGTTTACCGATTACTTGCGACGTTGCCACTCGGCCAAAGCCTACCGCCGCCGCCAATTCGTCGGTGTTGTCGAATCCCGACTGGCGAGCGACCTCAAAGAGCTCCGCCGATTTGAACATTCGGGCCGGCGCCATCCCCTGTCGGCGGAACTCCGACTCCAGCAAACGACGGCCGATTTCAATGCTTCGCTTTTGCTCTTCCAGTTTGATCCAGTGTTTGATCTTGGTCTTCGCACGCGAGGTGCGGACAAATTTCAACCAGTCCTTGTGCGGCGATTGCGTGGGAGACGTCAGAATTTCGACTGTATCTCCGCTCGCCAGTTGATGCTTGAGCGGTACGATCTTCCCGTCCACCTTGGCCCCGACACAATGGTCCCCGACCTCGGTGTGAATCGCGAATGCAAAATCGACGGGTGTCGACCCTCTCGGCAACTCTTTCACAATACCTTTGGGCGTGAAGACATAGACCACATCGTGAAAAAGGTCGAGCTTCACTGAATCCATGAACTGCCGGTTATCTGTCAAATCTTCCTGCCATTCGACGAACTGGTGCAGCCAGCCGAAAGCCTTGCTATCACGATCTGCAACGTGTCCTTGTTCTTTATACTTCCAATGCGCAGCGATGCCATGCTCGGCGATACGATGCATGTCCTCCGTGCGGATTTGGAATTCGACATGCTCCCCCTTAGGGCCCACCACCGTCGTATGCAGAGACTGGTAGAGGTTGGACTTTGGAATCGCGATATAGTCCTTGAAGCGCCCGGGTACGGGCCGCCAAACCGAGTGAATCACTCCCAGCACGGCATAGCAGTTCATCTTGGTATCGGTCACGATCCGCAACGCAGTCAGGTCGTAGACCTCTTCAAACGTAATCGACTGCTTATTCATTTTTTGGTAAATGCCGTAGAGATGTTTGGGCCGTCCATGGACGTGTCCTGGCAACCCGTTCTCTTGCATAGCTTTCTGCACGAGTCGGCGGACTTCATCGATGTACTGCTGCCGATCCTCATCTCGTTTCGCCACACGGACACGTAACGTCTCATAGACCTCAGGCTTGAGATGTTTGAGACACAAGTCTTCCAGCTCATTCTTGATCCACCCGATTCCAAGGCGATTCGCCAACGGCGCATAGATCTCCAGCGTCTCCTGGGCAATCTCCCGCCGCTTGGCAGGCCGGAGATGTTCCAAGGTCCGCATGTTGTGCAACCTGTCGGCGAGTTTGATGAGGACGACCCGGATATCGTCCGCCATCGACAGCACCATCTTGCGGAAATTCTCCGCCTGTTTTTCTTCATAGCTCCGAAACGTGATCTTGCCGATCTTCGTCACCCCGTCGACCAAATGCACGACGTCCTTCCCGAACTCCCGTTCAAGTTCGTCAGGCGTCGCGACCGTATCTTCTAGGGTATCGTGTAGCAATGCTGCGACGATGGCGGTGACATCCGTTTTGAGCGAGGTCAGAACTCCGGCGACGGCGATGGGATGTTGAACGTAGGGTTCTCCGGACAGACGTAGTTGTCCGACATGCGCCTTTGCAGAAAACTCGTAGGCCTTGCGAACAAGGCCGAGGTCGGCATCAGCATAATAGCTCTTGATCCGATCCAGCAGCTGGTCGAGTTCTGTGACGGTTTCGTACACCATGATTCACTCACTGAATTACTCACACACACTCGGTCGAACATCCCGAATGCGAAGCTGAATCCGGTCACATCCGTTCCAGTGATTCAGTTCCGGCGTGAAGGCCAAGTCGACGGGAGCCCGGGATGGAATACCCCGTTCCAGCAATGATTTCATGCCGAATCCGATACTATCGAACGGCAACGATGCCCCTTGCCGCACAATCATTTTCAGATGTTTTTCACCGACGGTGCGCGAATTCATAACTTCGAGTCCGGTCACCGCAAACGTGGGTTCTGGATTTCCCTCACCGAAGGGATGCAGCGAACCGATTTCCTGGATCAACTGCAGATTCACTTCATCCAGGCGCACTTCGGCATCGACGTTCAACGTCGGAACCTTGGCACCATCATGGGTCCATCCGGCCACCACATCGGAGAATCTACGACGAAATTCATCGATTCGAGACTCGCGAATGGTCACACCTGCGGCACTCGGATGCCCGCCAAACCCCTCCAACATCTCCCGACAGGCGGCCAATCCCTGGTAGAGGTCGAACCCGCCGGTCGTCCGTGCTGAGCCTCTGGCCATACCCTGCTCGTTGATAGCCATGACTATGGCCGGACGCTGAAACCGATCGACCAAGCGCGCCGCAACGATACCGACCACCCCGAGATGCCAGTGCCTGGAAGCCAATACGAGTGCCGGCGGCAATGCCTGGTCCTTCATCAAGGCCAGTGCCTCCGACATGATATCCACTTCGATGCGCTGCCGCTCCCGATTCAGCTGCTCAAGCCTGTCTGCCAACTGCTGCGCCTCGGCCGGATTGTCGGTCGTCAACAACCGCACACCCAACATGGCATCATCCAATCGCCCTGCGGCATTGATGCGCGGCGCCAGCTTGTACGCAATCGTTTCCGCCGTGCAATCCCTGGTCACCCCCGCCACCTGCTTCAACGCCCGAACGCCACAGCGGGTGCCACGCGACAACTGGATCAGCCCTTCGCGCACAAAGTTTCGATTCTCATCGTGCAAGGGCACGACATCGGCGACCGTCGCCAAGGCCACAAGATCGAGCAACGACTCCAGCGGCTCACCGGTGGCCCCGTAGCGCAGCTGATACGCCTGCGCCACCTTGTAGGCCAGCGCCGCGGAGCAGAGACCGCGAAATGGATAACGGGCGCCAGCTCTATGTGGGTTAAGCACTGCCACCGCCGGAGGCATGTCCTCGTCGGTCTGGTGATGGTCTGTCACCACCACGTCCATGCCGAGCTGAGCTGCCAATGCGATTTCTTTATGAGAGGTGGTCCCGCAATCGGACGTCACCAACAGCGAAATGCCTTCGTCATGCAATCGCTGAACGGCGCCGAAGTTGAGTCCGTAGCCTTCACGTAGACGGTGCGGAATATAGGCCCGAACCTGTGCACCTACACTTCCAAAAAATGACAGATACACACTGGTCGCTGTAATCCCGTCCACATCGTAATCACCATAGAAACAGATCGTCTCCCGAGTCGTCACGGCGCGATGCAACCGTTCGACCGCCTGCTCCATGTCAGGGATCAAAAACGGGTCATGCGGTACCTGTAGCGACATCCATGTCGTCGCTTCATCTGGAGTGGTCACGCCACGAGATAGGAATAGCGAAGCCGTGGCCGGAGAAATCGAGAGTGCCTGGGCCAACGAGGCCCGCTGAAACAGATTAATATCACGGAAGACCCAGAGCTTGGACCTCATGAAAACCTCTCGAACGATCCGTCATTTCATCAGAAGCTAACTATCTGAGAATTAAAGGGATACTAGCCGCTCAGCTTTGCGTTGTCAAACCAGAGAACGTGAAGCCGCACGTACGGGACGGACGCTGGACCTTAAACACCGGAGTGTAATGAAAAGGAAGGAAAGTGAGGGAATAGGCCCACCAGACGACTTGGGCTATTCCCCCCCTTTTTGCACGTAGTTTTTGACGAATTCTTCAGCGTTTGTTTCTAGCACGTCGTCAATTTCATCTACCAACTTATCGATGTCTTCTTTTAACTTCTTGCCGGCCTCGACGACCTTCGGATTGGCCTTGACCTCTTCCTTCCCCTGAGGCTCTCGCCTGGGTTCCTGTTTACGCTCTTGTTTCTCCATCCGAGCACCTCCCGTGATTGTGGGAAACTCTCGTGGATCAGCCAGCAGCGTGATCCCGTACGATTACCTTACTCCAGGAATCTTTTAGCCGTCAAGCCAGGATGGAAACCGTAATGCGTCGCGTCGTTCATCGCAACCATCGCTGTAAGAAAGACTTGCCACGTTCAACGCCTGTGTCGCTCTCCTACTTGATGATCAGCGACACGATCAGCAACGCTACAATGTTGATGACCTTAATCATCGGATTGATCGCCGGACCAGCCGTATCCTTGTAGGGATCACCGACCGTGTCGCCCGTGACGGCGGCCTTATGAGTATCCGTTCCCTTCTTTCCCTGCTCTTCGATAAACTTCTTGGCATTATCCCAGGCGCCTCCTCCGCTTGTCATCGAGATGGCGACGAACAGACCGGTCACAATGCTGCCGACGAGCATGCCGCCCAATGCCTGTGGCCCCAGGATCACTCCGACGAGAATCGGCGAGATCACCGGGATCAATCCCGGCACCATCATCTTCTTGATCGCCGCCTGCGTCACAATGTCCACACACGTCCCATATTCGGGCTTGCCGGTTCCCTCCATGATTCCTTTGATCGTCCGGAACTGCCTGCGCACTTCTTCGACCACAAGACCGGCCGCCTCTCCTACTGCTTTCATACAGAGGGCTCCAAAGATAAAGGGGAGCATCCCACCCAAAAAGAGACCGACCAGGACGGAAGGATTAGAGAGGTCGAATGTACTCGCCCCGCTCCCCTTTGCCACCTCACGTGCATATTCGGCAAACAGCACCACCGCCGCGAGACCAGCCGATCCAATCGCATAGCCCTTGGTCACGGCTTTCGTTGTGTTCCCGACCGCGTCCAATGGATCGGTAATGTCTCGCACCTCTTTGCCAAGATGCGCCATCTCCGCAATACCGCCCGCATTATCTGTGATCGGCCCGAACGCATCGATTGCGACTACGATACCCGCCATCGACAACATCGATACCGCCGCAACGGCTACGCCATACAAGCCGCCCGATGCGGCGCCACCGCAGATCCAGTAGCTCGAAAGAATCGCGGCCCCGATCACGACCACCGGCCAAGCTGTCGCCTCCATCCCCACCGCCAATCCGGCGATGATGTTGGTTGCATGGCCCGTTTCACTCGCCTTGGCAATCGCCTTCACGGGCTTATAACTCTTCGAGGTGTAGTAATCGGTGATAAAAACGAGGCCGAGTGTCACGGCCAAGCCGATCAATGCCGCGATGAAGTAGCTCACCCCGCTCACGCCGCCCACCCCATCCATAATCGTGCTTGTCACAGGATAGAATGCCACCGCCGCAATGCCACCCGCCACAAACAAACCCTTGTAGAGCGCCGTCATGATCTCGCCGCCCTCGCTTACCCTCACAAAGAAAATACCGATGATCGTCGCAAAGATCGTGACGCCTCCGAGAGCAAGTGGATACAGAATCGGCGCACTGACTCCCTTGAATAGGGTAAACGCCAAGACCATCGCCGCCACCGTCGTCACCGCGTAGGTTTCGAAAAGGTCCGCAGCCATGCCGGCGCAGTCGCCGACATTGTCGCCCACGTTGTCCGCAATGACAGCCGGGTTGCGGGGGTCGTCCTCCGGAATCCCCGCTTCGACTTTGCCCACAAGATCTGCACCAACGTCCGCCGCTTTCGTGTAGATTCCACCGCCGACTCGGGCAAACACTGAGATCAAACTCCCACCGAAGCCGAGACTGAGCAACGCATGAATCGCATGTTCTTGCCCTGCAAACTGCGATGCCAGCGCATAGAAGGTGGTGATGGCCAGCAAGCCCAAGCCAATCAATAAAAGCCCCGTCACCGCGCCACCTCGGAATGCCACGGTCAGCGCCGAATTCATCCCCTTATGGGCTGCCTGGGCCGTCCGGACGTTTGCCCGCACCGCGATGACCATACCGACATACCCGGCCACCGACGACGCGCCGGCGCCGATTAAGAATCCGATCGCGGTCAATAATCCGAACTTATCAGAGACAGCCCCTGCCCCCCATAACACGGCAAATAGCACAGCGGCAACGATACCGACGGTCTTGTACTGGCGATTCAGGTAGGCACTGGCGCCTTCTTGGATGGCCTTTGCAATTTGCTGCATTTTAGGATTTCCAGCATCGAGCTTGAACACCCACATGGCCAAATAAAGGCCGTAGGCGATGCCGGCCGCCGCTGCTATCAATGCAAACGTAATAATCACCGAGTCACTCACTGTACTCTCCTCCCGTTATCAGAATGGTACAAAGGGTCCAGCATTGTGATCCTGTCTCCCGGGCCATGACGCACAGCCTGGCAGCCGGTCAGCACGCAGACCATTAGCCCCGCTGAAGAGCCATTTTGACCATCATGCAAATGTGCTCATCTCAGCTCTGTGTGAAACTGCAACCCCGTGATGTATGTCACACAACTCCCCGAGGCTTCAACCCATCCAAAGTACATGAGTCGGAAGGACGAAACGCGAGGTGGCGCAGATTCGATCCGTGCAGTAACTACTCGAAAAGTTGGGCCATTCTATACAGGTGAGGAGAGAGGATCAAGATAAAAGACGGAGCAATCTCGCTCAACACTCCACGAGGTTTAGGAAACCGTTCTCATTACCCTCCTCCAGCCATGGTTTGCGTGAAACCCGTCGCCTTTTCGTATGCCTCTCCTGCTTTTACCATTTACCGGTTTTCTGCGCCTGTTCTCCGAGCTTTTCATTTTCTTGTCAAAGCTCTGCTTTACTCGAAACCCATGACAGGGTCAGGCGATCTTGTCTCCCCGGCTAAATAGTTTTGGCTCAGAAGTGCTAACGTGTTCTTGAAGAGCCAATGAATCAATATTTAAACAACATTGACCTTGTAATCAAAACCAACTGCCTTTAGAAAAGCGTATCCCCTTGGAGAGAGGGAACCATTTTAAAGGTTTTCGGGAAGAGGTATCACTACTACAATTGGACATTAGCCAGTCTTTCCCCGCGAATCGATCGTGCCATGTTTTTTTAAGCCTCCGATCGCAATCGACCAAACTCTGAGACTGAACCGTGCTTCTGTCATGCCGAGCCCGCGCTCAATAATACGGTACCGCTTC
>DATEPD010000133.1:0-5961 GCA_035273365.1 Nitrospiraceae bacterium
TGCGGGAATCTGCCTGCCGTCCGTTCGGCAGGTGCCGAAATGCCGTCATAATGATTTAGCTCGCTGCTGCGGCGAATGAGGGTCCAAAGAGTGGAAGGAGAATTGGAGCAGTTTTCGTTTGAATGTCAGACAGATGCTATACGCATGGACGATACGAAGCGTTAGCGAATTCAGTCACGTGCACTGCGAGCATGACGAGCGGTCATCAGAGATGGGCATGACTTTTCGGCAGCAAACTCCACGTTCAGTCATAGGATCAAGACAGGACGCCATGCGCGCTTATCCGACTGTGAGCAATTCAAGTATGTGTCCATTCGGGTCGCAGAAGTACACGCCGCGTCCACCACCTCGATGATTGATCTTCATATCGTCTCGCGAGTGCGGTTCGCTCCCGTAGAGAATCCTTTCGCGTTGAATGCGTCCGAAGATCGCATCGAACTCCTGTTCGCTGACCTTGAACGCATAGTGATGGATATCGAACTGATCGACATCGTCATCGAAATCCAACGTGAGCGTCTCATTGACCCGGACCGGCGCGAAATATCCGACTGCGCCTTCGTCCAACGGCAGTCCGAACATCCTTGCGAAAAACTGTGCAGACGAGACCTTGTCGCGCGCCGGGACGATCGTGTGATTCAACGTGATGGCCATCAGATACCCCAGGCTTAGAGTGTTTTCATGTCGATCACAAAACGATACCGGACATCGCCTTTGAGCGTCCGTTCATATGCCTCGTTCACCTGCTGCATCGGAATCACCTCGACATCCGACGTAACGTTGTGTTTCGCACAGTAATCGAGCATCTCCTGAGTCTCGTGAATGCCGCCGACGCCTGAGCCCGTCAATTTTCGTCGCTTGAGGATGAGCGAGAAGGCCTGGACCTCTAACGGCTTGGCCGGAACCCCCACCATGACCAGCACTCCGTCTCTGCGCAGGAGATTCAGATACGCATTGAGGTCGTGGGGCGCAGAGACTGCGTCGAGGATGAAATCAAACCGGTTGGCGAGGGCGTCGAGGTTCTTCGGATCCAGCGACACGACGAAATCATGCGCGCCCAGGCGCCGTGCATCCTGTTCTTTGGTTTTAGACGTGCTGAAGACCGTGACCTCCGCACCCATCGAAGCAGCCAGCTTGACCGCCATGTGGCCCAATCCGCCCAACCCTACGATCCCGACTCGTTGGCCCGGGCTGACGTTGAAATGCCGGAGCGGCGAGTAGGTCGTGATGCCGGCACAGAGCAGGGGAGCGACATTCGCGAGCGGCAGCTTCGGGGAAATCTTGAGCGTGTACTGCTCATCCACGACGATGTGGGAGGAATATCCGCCGTATGTCGGAGTCTTCTGGTCCTGCTCGAGTCCGTTGTACGTCCAAGAGGGGAATTTCTCGCAGTATTGCTCCAGGCCTTCCTTGCAGCTCTCGCAAACTCGACAGGAATCCACGATCGTGCCGACGCCGGCCAGCTCGCCAACCTTGAATCTGGTTACCTGTGAGCCGATGCGCGCCACGCACCCGACAATTTCATGGCCGGGAACCATCGGAAAGATCGAACCGCCCCACTCATCCCGTGCCTGATGGATGTCGGAGTGACAGATTCCGCAGTACAAGATCTCGACCAACACGTCGGAGGGCCCAAGGTCTCGTCGCTCGAAGTTGAATGGTTCAAGAATTGACGTCGGACCCTTCGTTGCATATCCGCGTGTTGATAGCATGGGTCATCCTCCTACTTCTCAGCCACTAGGCTCGCCTGATCACGAAGGTGTCCCGGCTGAATTCATGCGAAATTGGCTGTCGCCCCCATTACCCGAATAGCGGACAATTGGATACGATATCTGCGAATCCTTTAAAGACGTTGCTCTTCCAAATCATACACGTCGAACCAATGGTACACCACTCGGTGGCGCGGAACGTACTGCTGGATGTACTCCTCCATGTGTTCCTGCAGTTCCGGTGTCAGGTCGCTCAATCGCAGATCGCGTTCTTTATTGTTCCAGACGACAATGTCGGCGCGAGAGCGCTTCTTGGCGTGCTCGCCAATCCACGCGGCGATCTCATCGTCAGTCGCGCCGGTGGCCACAAACGACTTGAAAGCAGCGTAGTCGATCTCAGCGAACTTCAGCCATCTCTGATCGAGGGGACAGTTGGAATGGAATTCGCCCTGCCATCCAACAAGGACCGCACGGCATTTGTCCACCGCACGGGCCGCCAACACATAGCCGCCAAGGGTTTCTCGCGGGCTGCGAGGAAACTCCTTCCCGTTTCGCAAATCGTAGGCCAATAGTTTCACTGTTTCTAGATTGTCTTGCATGGGCTTCTCCTTGCCGATCACATCACCACGCCGCCGCCGGTATGGATGTTCTGGCCTGTCAACCACCGCGCCTCTTCATTGACGACAAACGCCACGACATCGGCGATGTCTTTGGGCATGCCGAGTCGCTTGAGCGGTGAGGCCTGCTCGCCGATCTGACGGAAGGTAGGATCGGCAGGGAGCATGTCCGTTGCCGTGTATCCGGGAGAAACTGTATTGACGGTCACTCCCTTTGGCGCCAGCTCGTGTGCGAGACCTTTCGTGAACTGTTCGAGTGCCCCCTTACTCCCGAGATAGCTGGTGGCGCCCGCAAACCCGATATGGGTACCGTCGGTCGAAATGTTCACGATGCGTCCCCCTTCGTGGATGACCTTCGCCGCCTCCTGCATCGCAAAATATGGCCCTTTGGCATTGAGGGCAAACATGTTGTCAAACTCCTCCTCGGTGGTCTCGACGAGGGGCTTATACAAGAACATGCCGGCGTTGTTCACCAGAATGTCCAGGCGGCCGAATGTCTTCACCGTGTCCTTGACCAAACGGCCGACATCGGCGATCCGGCTCATGTCGGCTTGGATCGCGAGGGCTTTGCCGCCGTTCGCCTCAATGCCGGCCACGACTTGTTTGGCCTTGCCCGCACTTTTGCCATAGTTCACCACGACCGTGGCGCCTTCCTGGGCCACTCGTTCCGCAATCGCGCGGCCAATCCCATTCGACGCTCCCGTCACAATGGCGACTTTTCCTGTCAGCGATGCCGTCTTTTCCTTCTTCATGGTCCTGCCTCCTTGTTGTTGGTCTTACCGCTGGCCGGCTATTCTTCAGATTTTCTTCTTGGAGGAGCGGCTCGATTACTTGCTGGCCAGGCTGAACGCAGCTTTTTGCTGTAGCCGGCGATTCTCTAGGATCACTGAATCAACCAGCTCACCGCATTGCACACAGCGCTGACCGGCATTTTCCATCGGATCAGCTCCCCACTCGTGAACCATGAGTCCGCCACAGCGCGGACAGCGGTTCGTGTGGTGCACTCGTGCCGAGTTCCAATCCTTCGCCGTGATCAAATTGTCTTCTACAAGACCGATTACCGTAGCCATCGATCCCTCCTTGATCTGCGGTCTGTGATGTTGCTTCACACCATTTTCATAAAGGCGTACTATCGCAACTTGCATTCCAGCGGATACTCCATAGGAATTCGTTCATCGATATCACTGAAACAGAAGAGTTTCAGTGATCTTGATGGGATGAGCAAAAAAATAATGACGAGGGTGGACTGCCGAAGTATCGGCATGTTGCCGAGTAATCGGCACTAACGAAGACGAGAGATCCCGAGCTTCTGCATTTTGGATTGGAGGGTGGTGCGCTTCATTCCAAGTTTGGCAGCGGCACCGGATGCGCCGCTGACTACCCAGTTGGTGTCACGGAGAACTTTGAGAATGTGATCTCGTTCGGCTTGTTCCAATGTCGCCGCTGGGGTGGTTGAACTCTTGGGTGCCCGCTTTAATTCAGCAAGAGGGACGAACAGATCAGGTCCTTGTGTGAGTATGACCGCTCGCTCGATGAGGTTCTCCAGTTCACGCACATTGCCGGGCCAGGAATAGTGCTGCAACGCCTGCATGGCTTCCGATGGGATCGCCTCGATGCGCTTCTTCATTCGTTGCGCGAGTTTCTGGGCGAAATGTCGGACAAGCAACGGGATATCTTCAGCTCGTTCGCGCAACGGCGGCACGGTAATCGGGAACACGTTGAGCCGGTAGTACAAATCGTTGCGGAACTGCTTTTCCTCGACCAGTTGGACCAAATCGCGATTGGTAGCGGCGATCACGCGGACATTGACGCGGATCGTGCGGGTGCCCCCCAATCGTTCAAACTCTTGCTCTTGCAGCACACGAAGCAACTTTACTTGTAGTTCCAAAGGAATCTCGCCCACCTCGTCGAGGAACAGGGTCCCGCGGTCGGCCAATTCGAACCGGCCGGCCTTGGTGGCAATGGCACCGGTAAACGCACCCCGTTCATGCCCAAAAAGCTCGCTCTCCAATAACCCTGTCGGAATGGCGGCGCAATTCAGCTTGACGAACGTCCGCTCCCGCCGGTTGCTGAGATTGTGGAGCGCCCGCGCGACCAGTTCCTTCCCGCTCCCTGTTTCGCCCAGAATCAACACGGTGGAATCAGTCGCCGCCACGGTTTGGACCTGTTTGAGGGTGCGCTTGAGCGTCCCGCTGTCGCCGATGATTTCTTCGAAGTTGTACTCCGTTTGGATCTCCTCCTCGAGATACAGCTTCTCTTTTGTCAATTTGTCTTTAAGCTGAGCGATTTCCTGATAGGCCAATCCATTGTCCACCGCGATCGCGATTTGTTGCGCGACCTGGCTCAGAAGTTCGACTTCAGCCGGCGTGAATTCGGCTTCGTCCGTACGCCCCACGTTCAGTGCACCGAGGACTCTCTCGTGGGATAGCAGGGGAAGGGAACAGAACGAACGAACCCCTTGGTCTAAGAGCTGTCGAGTAATTTCGGATTCGACTGCCAGCAGCTCCAGTTCATGTTTTCGATAGACAGCCGGTTTTCTCGTGGCAATAGCCTCGTCTGACGGAGATTTGCACTGAGGCGTGATCGGCAGGTCTTCAACAAAATCTTCCTGCTTCGCGAAGTCCAGTACGTGTATGCGGCAGCGATTGGTTGTGGAGTCGAACAACACGAGTGCCGACCCGTCGTGCCGGATCACTTTACGTAAACAGGTGCTGACCGCGGTGAACACGTCTCGTAAGTCCAAGTGCGACACCACCGCGTTGTTGACTTCAAGCAGCAGTTGGACGCGATCCCGTTCATATTGCAGTTGCTGCTGGGCAGAAAGAGCGCTTGCCGCGTGCAGCACGTTATCTACTGCCACCGCGACTTGCTTCGCCACCTGCTGCATGAAGGCGATCTCGACCTCCTGATAAGTTCTTCGCTGGAGGCTCCCAAATGCCATGGCCCCCAGACGGCGCTGCGCCGTTGTGAGAGGAACCATACCGAATGATTGGACGCCGTTCTCGCGTAGCATCGCCATCAGCTGCGGGAAACGGGTTTCGGTTGTCACGTCCTCAACCAGACAGGGCACCTGGTTTTTCCACACCAATCCCCCGGGAGATTCATCGATGGGCAGTTCAAGACCGGGACTGATTGTGGAGGGCTTCGAGGTCACCAAGAGCCACAGGCGCATGACATTACGCGTTGGCTCATGCAAGACCACATTGATGTAATCGAACGGGACAATCTGAGGGAGCCGTTGAGCGAGATCTTGAAGCAGTTGGTTCAGGTCTCGGTGTGAGGCGATGGATTCGGATACTTCCAGCAACAGACGGAGCTGGTCCTGCCGGGAGATCAGGTCTTGATAATGGAGGACGTTGTCGACTGCCACGGCGACTTGATTACCGACCTGCCGGAGAAAAGCCACATCCGATTCGGAATAGGCCTCCTTTTGCAGACTCATAAATCCCATGGCGCCCAATCGCCGGACCGCAGTGGTTAGCGGAACCACGCAAAATGAGTTGGCACCGTCTTCCTTCATCCGTTCAGTGACTTTTGGCCAACGATCTTCCTCGTCAAGATCGCGCACGAGGAGGGCTTGTTGCGTTTCCCAGACCGATCCCGCAGGGGTGTCCTCGATAGCCTCCTCATGACCTCCG
>DATEPD010000134.1:0-3550 GCA_035273365.1 Nitrospiraceae bacterium
GTGTCTCATTGTTCCCATAACAGGCAACGGAAAAGAAAATTAGTCAACAGGAGAACCACTCGCAGGGTGCTCAAAAAACAACTTTCTCACCCGCCCATCCCTGATGAACCTCTGAGTGAAGTGAGAATGAAGCTGGCGGACTTTTTCAGCACCCTGCTAACGGAGGATACCCGTGGCAGACATTCAGATTGATGACGGTATCATTAAGATTCTGAGCCTGGAAGTTCAAGATCCCAAGGCAGCCGCAGTCCTTGCCGAATATCCTCAAGCCCGTTGGGCAGAAATTACGCGGAAAGCCGTCAAGATTGGGTTGGGGTATCTGAAGGGAGGCGAACGCGCTTAAAGGCAGGATGCTGAAAAAGCCACGTTAGCATGCAAGGACCTCGGTGATTCCTACCTGAGCCTCATCGGAATATATTCCCGCAGAATGCTCAAAAAGCCCGTCCAGCAAGGCCGCAGCCGAAGAAAGCACCGGAGGCGTAGCCTCTCGGCTACGTTGAGGATGCCTTCGAGGTGAGAACGCCGCTGGCGGGATTTTTCAGCATCCTGCTAAGGCTTCGCGGGTGCTGACTGTGCGACCGCTGCCCTGGCACGGGCATGGTTTCCTCCAAGTTCGAGATAGCGTGTGAACGCCTCGACTGATTTCTGTTGATCCTTTATTTCGTCAGCGTAGAGGATGCCAAGTGAGAAATAGACATCCTTATAATTGGGATTGGCTACCAGCGCCGCACGCATGGCGCGCTCAGCTTCGGCATACTGACCGCGTTTTTCATACACCAACCCGAGAGTATACTGAGAGTCTGGATTATTCGGTGCATACTGTATCGCCAGCATCGCCGCCGACAACGCGTCATCAAGATTCGGCAGCACTTCTAGTAACACATAGCTCTTGAGTACATACGCGTCGCCGAACGCAGGGTCGTATTCCAGCGATTTATTCAGTCGTTCCAACGCTTCCTCCGATGATTTCCCGCTCTGGAGAAGCGCGAAGGCCTGCTCATACTGCACCCTTGCAGCCTGTTGTCGTTGGACCGGAGAATGGGGCTCCGCCCCCATGATAAAGGCAGCCTTTCGTCCCTCGATCAACACCGTATCCCCTTCCCCTTCAAGCTGCACAAAGAGAGGATGTTGGGCGCCCTTCGACTGTTCCAATACTTGATCTTTCACGTAATCTCCGACCTCCGATGCCATGAGCCAGCCGTTCTTATTGCGATCCGCCATTCCATTCAGCCCATTCACCAATACTTGCACAAAGAGACTCTTCCCTTTCTCCTGACTCAACAGCTCACCCTTATCGCCCGCCGTCAATACTTGCACAGCTCGCCGCTCCATATCGTCTTCGGGAGCCATTCGCCCTTCGAGGGACAGAGGCTGAGCCGTGCTCACCTCCCATCCGCGAACCGCGGCATTTAGGAGAAAGAGAGTATGCTTGGATGCACTACGCCGGCTGAACTCTTTCAGTTGTTCAAACGTCACCGATTTGGACACATTCCCCGGCTGCGCATCCCAAGGGACGAGATACCCAAGTTCTTGGCCGGCAGGATCCTGCGTAACACCCGCATGTCCGACGAAATAGACCACAAGGCGATCATATCGACCGACCTTGCGAGGCAAGAAATCCGAGAGCGTCTGTTGCAGACGGCGAGCACTCGCATCTTTGTCGTAGAGTTCAACGACCTCGTCGAAGCCTAGTTGGCGGAATGTCTGGGCCACAGTTTTGGCATCCTCAATCGCCCCGGGAATCTTCGGAGCCAGGAGATAGTTCTCCACTCCGATCACAATGGCCCACGATTTGTAATAGAGTCCTTCCGGCTTCCCCAGCTGCGCAGACACCACTTGCGGGCAATATATCGCCACCCATGAACATACAAGACACACGAGCAGGAAGGGACATGGTGTTCGGTACACGATCGCCACCATAAATGGGACAGGCCTCAGAGCGTGACGCGTAATAAATTCACCCTACTCTGGCCTCTGCGCGACTGTCAAGAAACCGCAGACAGAGGCAGAGCACAGCCTCAAGGCGGCAATGAATGTATCCCTGCCTTTCCCTCTCACGTATGGTTGAGTTCCTCCCCCTACCTCCAGCATAATGACGGAGTTTTGCTCCCCCACTTCGACTTGAAGGAGGCATCGAAGCATGACAGACAATATCGATACCCTCCTCAAAGAAAGCCGCGTGTATCAGCCGAGCGCTCGGACCAAAGCCGCGGCGTATATTCAAGACTACGATAGCGCCTACAAAAAATCGATTGCCGATCCTGAAGGTTTCTGGAGCGACGTCGCCAAGGAGCTTGAATGGTTCTCTCCCTGGACCAAGGTCCTGGAGTGGAACTATCCCTGGGCTAAATGGTTTGTCGGTGCCTCCTGCAATATGACCTATAACTGTCTGGACCGTCACGTCAAAACCTGGCGCAAGAACAAGGTCGCCATCATCTGGATCGGGGAAGACGACCAAGAACGAGTCATCACATACGGTGAACTCTACCGACAGGTCAATCGTTGCGCAAATGCGCTCAAGAAGCTTGGGCTCACGAAGGGAGATCGGGTCACGATCTACCTTCCGAAAGTTCCCGAACAGATCGTCGCTATGCTTGCCTGCGCCCGCATAGGCCTCATTCATAGTGTGGTCTATTCCGGATTCAGCGCCCCGGCCCTCGCAAGCCGCATTCAAGACGCTGAGGCGAAACTGGTCATTACAGCCGATGTCGGGTTTGACAGGGGAAAGGCCTTAAACCTCAAGTCGGTGGTCGACCAAGCCGTGGCCAATTCTCCCACTATCGAGCATGTCGTCGTCTTGCGGCGTCAGATTCCAAGAGTCGCATTGTCCACGCCAAAGGAAATCGATTGGCACGACTGGCTCAAGGACGAGAAGACGGTGTGCGAGGCCGAGCATCTGGATGCCGAACATCCGCTGTATATCCTCTATACATCCGGCACCACCGGCAAACCCAAAGGCGTGGTCCATGTTCACGGCGGCTATATGGTCGGGACCTACATCACCACGAAATACGTCTTTGATCTCAAAGAGGACGATGTCTACTTTTGTGTCGCCGACCCTGGCTGGGTCACCGGCCACAGTTATATTGTGTACGGTCCCCTCCTCAACGGCGCCACGATCCTCACCGCTGAAGGGAAGCCGGACTATCCGAGCCCTGGGCGCTGGTGGGATTTGATCGAACGCTACGGCGTCTCGATTTTCTATACGACCCCGACTGCCATTCGTCTATTGATGCGCTACGGAGAAGACTGGCCCAAGAAATATGATCTCACCAGCCTCCGCATTCTGGGCAGCGTCGGCGAACCGATCAATCCGGAAGCCTGGGAATGGTTCCATCGTGCAGCGGGTGGGGACAAACCAATTATGGACACCTGGTGGCAGACCGAAACAGGCGCCATCCTCATTACGCCTCTGCCGACGGTCCCCTTGAAGCCAGGTTCTTCGACCAGGCCATTCCTCGGTATCGAAGCCGATGTTGTGGACACCAAGGGCAACAGCCTCCCCGTCAACGCCGGTGGCCTCGCTGTCATTAAAAAGCCCTGGCCCTCG
>DATEPD010000135.1:0-3223 GCA_035273365.1 Nitrospiraceae bacterium
AACAGTATCACACTCGCCCGGTTGATCACACCTAGGGTCATGGTGAGTCTGATTGGAGGATCTTTCGGAGACTGGCTCACGGCAATCAAACTGAGGTCGTCCCGAAGGATCGGGGACTCAGGAAACAGAGAGGCGGTATGCCCGTCTTCACCTAGCCCTAAGAGGACTAGGTCAAGGATTGGAAGGCTGGATGGTGGGGTATTCGTTGCGCGACGCAATTGCTGCTCATACTCATGGGCTGCCGCCTGTGGGTCACGGGACTCCCCTGCCATACGATAGACTTGCGACGGTGTAATGTTCAGAGGAGTGAACAGGGCCCTGTTGGCCGAGGCATAGTTGCTCCGAGGATCGTCCGGTGGCACGCCACGTTCGTCGCTGAAGAAAAAGATGGTTCGTGACCAATCGAAGCGACCGGAGAAGCCTGGAGAGGTAATGGTTTGGTAGAGGGCTTCCGGCGTGGTACCACCGGAGAGGGCGATGAGAAATCGACCGTTCGTGCGAACGGCCTCTTGTCCTATCGTGTGCACGATCTCCGCTGCTGCCGCAGCCCATGTGTGACTATCGTGAGCGATACGGATCTCGGGAGGGCGGGGCATTTTATTTCTTACGGGTGCGTCTGCCTTGAGTGCGCCGTATGGTTGGACGGCGGGCCGGTGTGCGAGGGCCGAGTGACTTCGTCAATGCCTGAATCGTCGCGATAGGATTCTTGCCCAACGGCAAAAGGATGGCCTGTTGCTCATGAGCGTGGAGCGCCTGTATGTCGCCGGCGGCTTGGGCTTGCGCGAGCGTGCGGAAGGTGAAGGGTTTTCCAGGAATGCTGAGATCGGGAACCATCGGATCGACGAGTTGGAGAAACAATCCGATCGTCGGACCCCCTTTATGGAGCTGGCCTGTCGAATGGAGATAGCGCGGACCATAGCCGGCTGTCGTAGTCACATGGTGATGGGAGACGAGCGCTCTTCGGAGCAAGCGAATGGCCTGTTCCATCTTGGAGGAAGGAGTCGTATAGGCCAAGATGGCGACATAGGCACCGGGGCGACACTGTCGCTTGAGTTGTGCCGCGGCTTGTGCTGAGGTCGCGGTGACTTGTGTTGGCAGCCGGCCGGTGGACTGGATGGTTTCCAGTACGCGGGCTGTGTTGTCTTTACTTTCTTGGACATTCGGTTGATCGAACGGGTGAATCCCAAGGAGCTGGCCTGCTAGTGCAGTGGCAACTTCCCACCGGAAAAACTCTGCTGCGAGATCGTAACGGTTCTGGAGCGCGAGAGTCAGGATTGGATGGCCGTGTCGCGCCAACCCTGCGATATGTCGGTCGAGCTGTCTATTCTCATCTCCCTTCAACCTCAAATAGACAAAGAGCCGGTCCGCGCCGTAGGCGGTCGGTGAAACAAGCGGTTCATTTGCCACGGGAATGAGGCCGGTTCCTTCCTTACCCGTGCTTTCTGCAAGAAGCTGTTCCGCCCACAGGCCAAATGTGGCGATCTGTGGTGATGCGATCAGGGTGACCTTGTTGCGTCCTGCTTGTGCCAGTGAGGCCATCGTCGCACCAAGGTCGGCACCGGGGTTTTGTCCTGGAGGGAGCTGGACTCGACAGGCCTGGGCCATGGCTGTGGCACGCGTGAGCAATCGTGCGACATCGATCCCCATTAGAGCGGCTGGGACTAATCCAAAGTAAGAAAGGACCGAATACCGCCCACCGATGTCGGGCGGATTCGTAAAGATACGCCAGAATTGATGCTCTGTCGCCAGTTTTTCTAGCCCGGTGCCGGGATCGGTAATGGCGAGAAACTGTTCGCCAGCCTGGTTACCTGAAGTCTGGTGAACCAATTCCCAGAAGTGCGCAAAGAGAGACATGACTTCGATGGTTCCACCGGATTTGCTCGCGAGGATGAACAGGCTTCGAGCCGGGTCGATGGCCTCCGTGACCTGTCGAACCCAACCTGGAACGGTGGAATCGAGGACCCACAGGCGTGGAAACCCACGGGACGGTCCAAAGGACGCACGTAAGACTTCAGGTCCCAAGCTGCTGCCACCCATTCCTAGCAGGACCACGTCGCGAATGCCTCGCTTTTTGGCCGAAGCGGTGAAGGTTTCTAACTCCTCGGTTCGATCATTCATGTATTCAATGATAGTCAGCCAACCAAGCCGGTTGGTGATGTCGGTGGGATCTTGCTTCCAGAGTCGATAGTCGTGGGCCCACAATCGCTCGATCGCGTGGGAAGCGGAGAGTTGTACATTCGCCGCAGCGACCAGGGATTGAAGCTCCGAGGGAAATGATCGATGAGTCTCAAGTGTCATGCAAGCCTCTCTTCCATTGTAAATATCGGTTTCGAGAAACACAAACATGAGATCTCACGTATGGCGTTAACGTTCGCTGGATAAGAAGGAACATGCGTTCTGCGAATGTTCAGACTGGCGAAGCCTTGTAGGCGAGAGAGACGATAGTGAAGAAGGATTGGGCTTGTTTCCTCTCAAAGGGACGGCAACGCTGTTTGACAGGGTGATACCCCGTCCCTATAATGACCAGTTATTCATACGTCTTCTTAGGCCAGGAGTGACCATATGTCATTTACATCTCAGCAGCCATCGAACCTCAAGAAAAAACGTGAGCATGGGTTCCGCAAGCGGATGAGTACAAAGAATGGCCGGAGGGTCTTGGCTCGTCGTCGCGCGAAGGGACGGGCTCGCTTGACCGTATAGGTCGAGCCACGCTGGCTAGGGCTTCACGACGGAATTTTCGCCCTCCGTTACGTTCCCCAGACTCGGTAGCTCCCAGCACAGGATGACGGTATGTGGTCATGACCGAGTCCGGAGATCGGGGCTCGAAGGGGATGGCCTGTGTAGGTTCCCACTCTCGCAGGATAGTAGTGATGCCGAAGGGTGGAGGTGACAGGGATCTGTTTTTGAAACGGAGCCGGGACATTGAGTATGCTAAGGAGCACGGTCGTCGAATCTCAACATCTCTGTTCAATATGGTGATTTGCAGGACTGACGTGGGTGCCAGCCGGGTGGGTATTGTGGTGGGGAAGCGATTCGGAAGAGCGGTCAACCGAAATCGGGTGAAACGGTTGTTTCGGGAACTCACTCGGCAATTGCGTGGTCAATTGCTCACTGGACACTCCCTGGTGGTCTTCCCAAAAAGAGATTCGATTGCGCAACCCTTTGCTGTGTTGAAAGAAGTGTGGCTGTCGTCGCTCCAGCGCCACCAGCTGCTTCGTATCCA
>DATEPD010000136.1:0-10517 GCA_035273365.1 Nitrospiraceae bacterium
GAGTCTGGTTGTGGCTCGGCCGTTTCGGCTTCCTCTGCAGCCTCGCGCTGTTTCTCTTCGAGTAACTCTTTCTTTTTTTGCCGTTCTATGGTCAAGTTCACACCGACGTTTTCAGGAGGAATCGGCGACCCCACGGTCCCGCAGCCCATCAATACTCCCATCGTCATACTCACCACGATGAGCATCGCACTCAGCATCTTCATGGTCATGAGAGCATTCGCTCGAGTTCTTTAATGCGCCGTTCGACTCGCATTCGGGCAGTGCCGCCTATCTGAGACTTCCGGTCGATCGCGGCAGTGACCGTCAATCGCAAGAACAGGCCCTTTTCAATTCGCTCGGAAAATGCCCGCAGTTCCTCGAGTGAGAAGTCTGTGAGTTCACGGCTTTGATCCAATGCGGCACGTACCAGCCGTCCCGTAACCGTATGCGCTTCGCGAAATGGTACTCCTCGGGTGACAAGATAGTCCGCAACTTCCGTGGCCAGCATGCCACTGCCCTGCACCGCTCGCTTGAGCACATCCCGGTTTATGGTGAGTCGACGCATCAGTTCCGTCAAGACCTCCACCGATGCGACCACGGTATCGAGGGCATCGAAGAGCGCCGGCTTATCCTCCTGCAGGTCTCGGTTATAACTCAAGGGGAGGGCTTTGAGCGTTGTCAACAGATTGATTAAATGGCCATAAACACGTCCCGTCTTGCCCCGCACCAATTCCGGCACATCGGGATTCTTCTTCTGCGGCATCATACTGCTACCAGTACAGAATGCATCGGGAAGCTCGACGAATTGGAACTCCTGGGACGACCAGAGGACCAATTCTTCACTGAGCCGGGACAGGTGCATCATGGTGATCGACAGCGCCGAGGCCACCTCGATCATGAAATCTCGGTCGGACACGGCATCGAGACTGTTTTGCGTCACGGCGGGGAACCCTAAGAGTCCTGCGGTGAACCGGCGATCGACTGGGTAGTTGGTCCCCGCAAGCGCACCGGATCCCAACGGCATGACATTCACACGCACCGATGCATCGCGAAATCGTCCCTTGTCCCGCTCGATCATGTCCACATAGGCCAAGAGATGATGCGCCAACAACACCGGCTGGGCACGCTGGAGGTGCGTGTAACCCGGCATGGTAACGGTTCGATTCGCCTTTCCCTTCGCCACCAAGACCCGTTGAAAGTTTTCCAGATGCGACAACAGTTGGCTCAGCTGATCCCGCACATAGAGTCGAACATCCAGCGCAACCTGATCGTTGCGGCTTCGTCCTGTGTGTAACTTGCCGCCAAGTGGACCGATCAATTCTGTCAGCCGGCGCTCAATTGCCATGTGAATGTCTTCATCCTCCTGGGTGAAACGAAAGCGGCCCCGATCCAGCTCCGTCTTCACCGACTCCAGGCCCTGGACGATCGTCTTCGTTTCAGAGGCGGTCAACACCCGTGCCTTCTCCAACGTCTTGCAATGGGCAACGCTGCCCTGAATATCATGGGCGTACAACCGGCGATCGACCGCCACCGACACGGTGAACGCTTCGACAAGCCGATTCGTCTTACGCCGAAACCGTCCGCTCCACGCCTTCTCGCCTGTTGAAGGCCTCGGCGGACGTCCGCTCTGTCGCCCCATTACGAAGAAACCTTTCGCCGTTGTGCTCGAATCGCCAGACGGAGTGCATTCAACCGGATAAAACCTTCGGCATCTTTTTGCCGATAAACATCGTCTTCCTCAAACGTCGCAATGTCGAGACGGTACAGTGAATATTTGGACTTCCGTCCGACCACCGTACAATTACCCTTGTACAACTTCACACGTACGGTCCCCGACACATCCTTCTGCGCCTCATCCATCGTTGTCTGAAGCATCGCCCGTTCAGGGCTAAACCAATACCCGTAATAGACCAACTCAGCATAGCGTGGAATCAAGCTGTCCCGAAGATGCAACACCTCGCGATCCATCGTGAGAGACTCGAGCCCACGGTGGGCGGCATGCATAATCGTCCCGCCCGGTGTTTCATAGACCCCGCGCGACTTCATTCCGACGTACCGATTTTCGACCAGATCAACGCGGCCGATCCCATGTGCGCCGCCCAACATGTTGAGGCGCGCTAACAGCGTGGCCGGACTCATTTTCTTCCCATCGACCGCCACAGGATCGCCACCGACATACTCGATTTCAATCTCCTGCGGCTTGTCGGGCGCCTGTTCCGGCGACACCGTCATGTGGAAAATTTCATCCGGCGGAGCGTTCCAGGGATCTTCGAGAATCCCGCCCTCGTAACTCACATGAAACAGATTCAAATCCATGCTGTAGGGCTTCGCCTTGGTTGCCGTTACTGGAATATCATGTTGCTCGGCATATTCGATCAATTCACGACGCGAGCGGAAGCTCCAATCACGCCAAGGGGCGATGATCTTCATCTTGGGCTCCAGCGCCATGTAGGTCAGCTCAAAACGAACCTGATCGTTGCCCTTTCCCGTCGCTCCATGCGACACGGCCTCGGCGCCTTCTTTCTTGGCGATCTCAATCTGCCGGCGGGCGATCAGCGGCCGCGCGATCGACGTCCCCAAAAGGTACGAGCCCTCGTACACCGCATTAGCGCGCAGCATCGGAAACACATAGTTTTTGACAAACACTTCCCGCAGATCTTCAACGTAGACACGCTTCACGCCGAGTTTCTGAGCCTTGACTTTGACGGCTTTGAGATCTTCTCCCTGTCCCAAATCAGCACAAAACGCAATGACCTCACACTGATAGGTCTCTTGGAGCCACTTCAAGATCACGGAGGTATCGAGCCCACCTGAATATGCCAGCACCACTTTCTTAATGACACGACTCATCGCCTCGCTTGACTCCTCTTCCCTAATAGGTCCGTTAATATGGCCTTCTGCATATGCAACCGATTCTCTGCCTGGTCGATGATGACCGACTGTGGGCCATCCAGCACCTCGGCGCTGATTTCTTCACCCCGGTGGGCGGGCAAACAGTGCATGACAATCGCATCAGGCTTGGCACGATGCATGAGGCGGCCATTGACTTGATACGGCGCCAAGACTTTGAGTCTTCGCGCATGTTCCCGCTCGCGCCCCATACTGGTCCAGACATCGGTATAGATGACGTCCGCTTCCTTCGCCGCAATGTTGGGATCATGCCCGATCTCGATCACAGAGCCAGTTTTCGTCGCCTCGAGCCTCGCCCTATCGACAACATGCTGCTCCGGCTGATACCCCACCGGACAACCGAGTGTGATGATCATCCCCATCTTTGCCGCCGCCTCGATCAGGGAATTCGCCACATTGTTGCCGTCACCGATATAGGCGATCTTGACCCCCTTCAACCGGCCCTTCTTCTCGCGAATGGTCAGGAGATCTGAGAGGGCCTGACAAGGATGGCTCAAGTCGGTCAGCCCATTGATCACCGGCATCGTCGCTTCCCTCGCCCATTCCTCCACGGTGGAGTGGTCATAGGTACGGACGACGATCGCGTCTAGATAGCGTGATAACACACGCGCCGTATCGGCGACACTTTCTCCACGCGAGAGCTGGATATCGGCCATGGGCAGAACCAACGCATGGCCGCCTAACTGATTCATGGCCGCCTCGAACGACACTCTTGTCCTCGTCGACGGTTTTTGGAACAGAAGTCCCAACGTCTTTCCGGGAAGCAGAGGATGAGGAACCCCGCGCCGCTGCTTGTCTTTCAGCAGCGCCGCCGACGCCAGCAGACGCTCCACCTCCTCCTTGCCAATGACCGAAACATCCAGGAGATCTCTTTTGCCGGCCCGCATTCCTGTCGTACGCGTGGTCATTCCTGTTGTGTCCATTCAGTATCAGGATGCCTTACGACGCCTGCGCGCTAAAAATTTCCACAAGCGTGTCCAGCAATCGATCGATTTCCAGCTGGGTGATGATGAGAGGCGGCACGAATCGCAGCACATGTTCGCCGGTTGCATTGATCAGAATGCCTCGGACCAAACACTCGCTCACGACGACTTTCGCGTCCATAGCGAGCTCGATCCCCTGCAGGAGCCCGAGGCCACGCACCTCTCGCACCACCTGGTATCGGGATTTACATTCGGATAACCCCTTCGCAAAATATTCTCCCATCCGGCGCGCGTGATCGAGTACGCCGCCTTCCAGCAGGGCACGACAGACGGCCAAGCCCGCCGCACAGGCCAGCGGATTACCGCCGAATGTCGAGGCATGACTGCCTGGGGAGAAGGCCTTCGCAACAGCGTCCGTCGAGAGACAAGCTCCGATGGGCACCCCGCCCCCCAATGCTTTGGCCAAGGTCATGATATCCGGATACACCCCTAATTGCTCATAAGCGAACAGCGTCCCGGTCCGTCCCATTCCAGTCTGCACTTCGTCGAAAATCAACAGCACGTCTTTTTGAGTGCACAGATCCCTTACCTGCTTCACATACTGGCGATCCGCGGCAAAAACCCCGCCCTCACCCTGAATCGGCTCAAGCATAATCGCCGCGGTCTTCTCGGTCACAGCCTGTTCCAATTCTTCCAGATTATTGAAGGCGACGTAATTGAAGCCCGGCAGCAATGGCTCGTAGCCCTTCTGAACCTTTTCCTGGCCCGTCGCCGTTAATGTCGCCATCGTCCGGCCATGGAACGAGTTCTTCATCGTGATGATCTCGAACCGCCCCGCTCCATACTTGTCATGAGAGTAGCGGCGGGCAAGCTTGATCGCGGCTTCGTTCGCTTCTGCCCCGCCGTTGCAAAAAAACACCTTGTCGGCAAAGGAATGTTCCACCAGCATTTGCGCCAACTTCACTTGTGGCTCAGTGTAATAAAGGTTTGAGGTATGGATTAGCTGCGCGGCTTGATGCTGAATTGCGTGAACCAGCTCCGGGTGGCCATGCCCGAGGATGTTCACGGCAATTCCACCGACGAAATCGAGGTACTCTCGCCCCTCAAGGTCATAGACCTTGGTTCCACGCCCTCGCACGATTGAAAGTGGTTGACGCGTATAGGTCTGCATCACATAACGTGCGGCATCCAGCTTCAGTTCTTCCGTCGGCATAATAGACGTATCCCTTTGTAAAGTAAGGGAAGGTAGCATAGGCCCGTCTATGGAAGCAACTTGAAAGGAGCGGCAGAAGGTGAGAGGTGGAGTCGCTTAGCTTCTGTACCAGGTGGTGTCTCTCTTGTGCTATTCTCTGACGGATGAAATCCTGCGCGCAGTGCCAACAGCAGAATCAGGAAGACGCCAAATTCTGCTATCAATGCGGCAACACGCTGACCGTCGAGTCTGAAGCACCAATCGCCCCCCCCGTGACTCCCGTAATCCACACGGATGAACATCTCTGGCGCCAATTCATCGGTCCCCACGCCGATCGGTATCTAACGCATTTTAAAAAGTTCGGATTAGGGGGAGAGCCAAGGTTTGCTCTGACATGGAATTGGCCGGCCTTTCTCTATATTTCCTTTCTCTGGTTTCTCTACCGAAAAATGTACGTGTATGCGCTGGTCTACGCCCTCGGTCCGATGATCTCAACCTACTTAACCGGCGACATCACCGTGGGTCTCATCTGGAGCATCATGGCCGGAGCCACAGCCAACTATATCTACTACTGGCACTGCCGCGAGCATATCGGCGAGATCAAGAAGGGTTCGTGGACTGATTCGGCGAAGCAGGACGAAGTCTTGAAGGAGGCTGGAGGCGTCCAGCCCTATATCATCTACGTCGGCATCGCCCTTTACGTACTATTCACTTTGACCATGGTCAAAATGATTCAGGAGGGACCACCAGACGGAGATACCCCACCTGGAAAACCGGCAAAGCCTGTTGCAACGAGCAGCGTGTGACGAGTTAGATGAGAGCAATCTACGGCTGTCGGAATGCCGCTTCAGCTAATTCATTCGTCGAAAAACTCCTTCAACGGGCGGTGCCTTCTCATCGCAGACACACGCAACGAGACACTGCGCGACGACTCGTACGACTCTTCTGGTTTATCGACAGCTTATCACGCAGGGTTGTTTCGGTGAACTGATTCATGGAGGCATATTCGACACTGGCTGATTAATGCGGCATCATGCGATCGCGTGAATCGCTCTCCTTTCTTTCACTTCGTGTGGTGATGCTTTATCCTGTGACGGATTGCTCGATCTTGTTATCTGATCAAGGAGGAGTGGGGTATGGCTCGATTAGTCCTGCTTCGTCATGGTGAATCGCAATGGAACTTGGAAAATCGTTTCACCGGCTGGGTCGATGTGCCCCTGTCACCGCGAGGCATACAGGAAGCGAAAAACGCGGGAGAGACACTCCAGGGCTTTACGTTCGATCGTGCATTTACTTCCGTGCTCGTGCGCGCAAACGACACCCTCCGGTTGGTGCTCGACGCGATCGGTCAGTCGAACATCCCGATCGAGAAGGACAAGGCTCTCAATGAACGGATGTACGGAGAGTTGCAGGGATTGAACAAGGATGAGACCGCAAAAAAATACGGCGAGGCACAGGTGAAGATCTGGCGTCGGAGTTACGACGTGCGGCCCCCGGGGGGAGAAAGCCTGAAGGACACTGCAGAACGTGTGTTGCCCTACTATGAACAGACCATCAAGCCCGCACTCTTGAAAGGGGAAACGATTCTCGTTGCGGCGCACGGAAACAGCTTGCGGGCCCTAATCATGGAGTTGGAGCAGCTCTCCCGAGAGCAAGTACTGGAACTGAATATTCCAACAGGTGCGCCGCTGCTATATGAACTGGACCAGAGGGGGAAGGTCGTCGATCACCGCTACCTCTGACAGGTCGCGTCGGGTCAGGAGACTATCCGACATCTTCCAGTAATCGCCCGTAGGTGTCGACTGGTACAAAATCGATCAGTAACGTCAAGAGATTACGCCGCTCTGCCTCTATGACCAATTGGTTCTCCTCCATCAACGCGGCGGCTTCCGCACTCACCGCAAGGGGGCTCGCTCCATCCTCAATCAAGCGACTATACCGACGACGACGTTCTTGCCATGCATTGAGGTAATCGGTCCAGGCGGCTGAACCGACAGGGACGGTCGTTCCCCATCCGGCTTTCATCGCATCTAAGATGACTTCTGACAGCGCGGACTGATATTTCTGAGGGATATGTGCCTCGATGGCTGCGAAGATCCAAAACAGGTTCAGCGAGAGTACTTCTTGTGTGATCGCCTGAGCCTGCTCCGTCGTCGCCTCGATCCCATATTCCTCCAACTGCTGAACAGACACACCGGTCGGCATCGCTGCAACCAGGGCGGCCGCTGCTTGCTTTGGCGTCATCGAGTTGCCTGACATATTGCACCCTCCCTCGGTCTGCAGTGGCAGAGAGTACCCTACTGCTGCCAGTAGGCTCAAGCAACTTGTCCCGGCCTGCCTCCTGTGCTAAAGTCCGCCGGCATGTTTCGATACATTGCCACCACATTTTCACGATGGATCTGTGCTGCCATTCTGCTGGTTACCTTGGCCACAGGCCATGACCTGTCTGCACCTCTAGCCCAAGCGGATGAACAGCGTTGGGGTTTCAGAAGCGACCTGGGTTTCACGGCCGGAACGGTTAATGGCACGGTGTTCACCGCGGCATTGGGCGGTGACTACTATGTCGATCGAAACTTCTCAGTCGGACCACTGATGCAGATCAGTCCAATGGGCGATCTGTTCCAAGTTTCCTTCGCCGGGGTCGGCCGCTATTATTTTCGCCTTGATAATGGCATCAACGTGGTGCCCTTGATGGGTTTCGGATTGATCCACGCCGACCTAGACCGCGGGAATGGCCCTGGGAGAATCGACCGCAATGACACGAGCTGGTACATCCCCCTTGGAGCGTCACTGGAGTACCAGACCGCCCACAATCTCGCCTTGACATCGACATTGATCTTTAATCTCCATAATATCGACCTCTCTCCATCACTCCAAGAGAATGACCGCACGAGTGTCGCCCTGCTGTTTGGTTTCCGCTTTGGTCCTTAGTTTAAGACGATGGGGAAACTCCTCGTGTCGTTCACACCCTCCAAGGCCTACCACAAATTGTCGACAGCCGATGTCAAATAGACACAGGCAATTTGCCCGGCCCTGCGAGGATGCAGCACTCTGAGTTGGATGGGTGGCAGCTACGCCACTTTGGTCGGTCGCCAGCGAAGCCCAATGTTCAGCAGTTCCTGCAACAAATCCTTATACGTATAACCGGCTTTCTCGGCCGAATCCGAAAAATCTTCGTCGTGGGCAATTTGCGGATTCGGATTGGCTTCCAGCACATACACGTGCCCCTCCGCATCCATTCTCACGTCAATACGTGCGTAGCCACTCAGGCCAAGTGCACGATAGACTCGCTTCGCCAGATGCTGAATCTCCTGGGCTTTCCCTTCAGGAAGATTCTTGGCTTCGCCTGACCGGATCCCATATTTATCCTGATATGCACGACTCCACTTGACTCGTTCTGTCGCAATCCGTCGGGCGTCATCCGGAAGCTTGTCCATGATCAATTCCCAAACCGGCAAGACGCGCACATGCCCATTGCCCATCACCCCGACGTACAGTTCGCGCCCTTCGATGTACCGCTCAATAAGGGCACCGGTCCCTATATTGGTGTGAATAAATTCGACTCGCTCCTTGAGTTTGTCATCATCCTGGACAATGGACGCCTGAGAGATTCCGAGCGACGCCTCTTCGGTCACTGATTTGACAATTAAGGGAAATGTCAGCCACTTGGGTCGTTTGGCCGATCGCCCTTGCGGCACGACCATGAAATCCGGGAATGGGATTCGGTGGAACGAGAACAGCTTTTTGGAGAGGGCTTTGTCGCGCGCCAGCATCAACCCACGCGGGTTACAGCCGGTATATGGCACATGAAGCAGTTCAAGATACGACACGACATTCTGGTCGTACACTGCAACCCCGTCGAACTCCTCGAGCAGATTGAAGGCGATATGCGGCTTCCAGTCTTCGATGGCCGATCGAAGCACCCCCAGATCGCTCTTCACCCCCAAAGGCTTGACGTCATGCCCGAGCTTGCGCAGTGTAGAGACCACATCATATTCCGTCTTCCACTCGGCACCGATCACGTCCTGCCCGTTGAGGGGGTCTGGTGGCACCAGATCTTCGTGCATTAAGACAAGGATACGGAGCCGTTTCATAGCGCCACCCTATGCCGCCCGCTGCGCAAGTAGTTCATCGTGTGAACGGTCAGCAAAATGGTGAAATCCAGCTTCGCTTGCTCCTCTGCGAGCGGCAATCGCAAGTGGAGCTGTCGGCAGCGCTGAATCATGTCTTCGAGCACCTGATCGATCGTATATTGATATTCGCCGGTCCAGGCGGCAACTTTTCGACGCACCTCTTTTCGAAAGCGGTTCAAGAAGGTGGCGGCACTCGGTTTATCGGCGTGGGCAGGGGCGTCGGAAAACAAGCGCTTCAAATCTGGATCATACAATGACGGCCGTTCAGTCCCATAGTGTATGCGCTTGCGTGCATAATGCTCGCGCAGAGTCTTCTTCAGTTCGGACAGCGGATCGACCTCCTCACGCGTGACCAGCTTGGGCGGCACTGCCGCCAGCCCCGCCATCAGCCCATCGACATACTGCAGCTTCTTGAGCACCGGCCAGCCCTTGTAGCGGTCAGCCCAGGTCGAATCGGGCGTGAGCCAGACTGCAAAGGTCTCTGCAAAATCCTCATCTGGATGGCTTTGCGCATACCACACATCAAGATGCCGCACAAAGCTGCGACTATAGGGCCGGGGGCTGTAATATTTGGGGTAGGGATCGGATGAGCGGCCAAAGACGTGTTGCCGGAGTCGTAGACGGCGAAGACGATAGGCATTTTCTATGGCGTGGCCGGCCTCATGCCTCAAAATTCGCATGCACCATTCCGGTGTCCCACCCTCGACCTCGAGCATCTGGTCCATTTCAAGTTTCTCGAGTCGTGGATGGGCCAGATAAAATGGCACGGCAATCCCCGGCACACCATCCGGAGTAAACCATTCGTTGGACAGCCAAAAGTGGGGACGAAATATGAGCTGTCTGGCTTCGAGTTCGGCGTAGAGTTGCTGGATCTGTTCTGACAGGAATGCACCGTCGAGGGTGACGCCGAGTTGGCTCATGGGAAGGTCCAGGAGCTTCTCGTTCGACCACGAGACCCAGTCCGGTTCATGCTTATGACCCCCAGATGCTGTCATTTCCTGTTTCCGTATCGTTGCATCGATGCCTTATTCTCCACAATCAATCTGCAAGAGCTGCAGTAGAAAATATAGCATGTGCTTCAATATTACCCCAATTTATGAGGCCATTGCGGTGTCTGCCGTCTATGACGTGGAGAAAAATGTCGGATCGAGTCCAAGAATGAACCGGCGCAGACAATATGTGCCGCAAAAATGGGTTAACGGAGGCGAGAGAGAAGGGCTGGTACCGTGGCCCAGATGACATCGATCACCGAGCACAGATAGGCGCGAACCCGCTCATGGTCACTCTCCCAATCCGGTATCACTTCGTGCAGATCAAGAATCGGCCGATCGCGGCCGATGCAGACCTGATTAAACAGGGGAACGTCGCGTCCGAATTGTT